>JASKZZ010000179.1 GCA_030147335.1 Herpetosiphonaceae bacterium
GACACCGCGCCTTGTCACCACGATCTTGTTCACGCCTACCATGCATGGCACGAGCAGCATCCACTCATTCGCAGCCTGCTGCGACCTGGAGGACCGTTACGTGTCGAATATGCCAATCATGCCGACTTAATCCGGCTGGCAGGCTACCAGATTTTAGAGCATCACTACGAGATGGCCGACCATGGCCTGTTTGTCGCGGGTATTGTGCATAGTCTCGCACCCCAAGCGCAGCTACGGCTGATCGAAGTGCTCAACCCGTATGGCGTTGGCGATGTCGAAAGTATCTCGCTGGGCCTGCAACAGGTGCTAAAACGACGCAGCAAGCAGCAGCTTGTGGTCAACGCGAGCCTTGTAGTCAATATTCCGCAGCCGCACGAAATCAAGCAGCTTGTGGAGCAAGATCCGGCCTGGGGCTGGTTGGACGAGCGCAACATCGAGCGAATGCGCTGGCCGCTTGAATGGATTTGCGACGCGCTTCAAGCACAGGGCGTGCAGATTGTCGCGGCTGCGGGCAACGACGCCCATGACGGCCATCGCCCACCGGCACGCTATCCCGCCGCGTTTAATAGCGTGATCGGTGTTGGTGCGTTGGAAGAAGGCAGCAGTCAGCCGACTAACTTCTCGAATTTGGCCGATACACCGGTTGAGGCAGGGATCACGACCTTTGGCGGCGGCGCGATGCAGGATGTAGCAGTGCCCGACAAAGGCATGCTCGGCATCTATATCGGCGATTTCCCCAAGGGCGGGCCAAACAAGACCGGTTGGGCCTGGTGGGCCGGTACATCGTTCGCCACGCCCGTAATCGCCGGATCCTTAGCCGCGCTAATCAATCAGGGCAGCACCCCGAACCAAGCGCTTCAAGACCTACGCAGCGCCGAAACGGTGACAAGCCCTGCAGGCGAGGACGTACTGACAGTACACCAAGGCTAGCATCACACGTTGCAAGTAGGCAAACGAGTCCGACCTTCCTGGGTTCGTTTGCTTTTGCATACCATTTACAGTTCGTGATAAACACGTCAAGAATGCATTTATTTTAGTCAGTAGCCGTGAGCGACTGGAGGAATGCATGCAGCAGGACGTTATTATCGAAGACGACCGCGTGGCCAAGTGGCGACAACGAGTGTGGATCGTTATTCAAACAGCACGTTTCCGCAGAGAGTTTTGGGAGGCGAGTATGCAATATGTCCCAGAAAACGGTGGACAGCTCGCAATCCAAGGCTGGCGAGCACTTCACGTCGGCGAGTATGAGTACGCGCAGCATTGTTTTCGCGCAGCATTACACCTTGATCCATATGTTCCAAGCGCATGGGCTGGTTTGAGCCGTGCCACTCAGGAACACGCAGAGCGGAAGGCGTACATGCAAGCAGCATTCGATCTTCAGTATCTTCTGTCACAGATAGAATGCAGCACGCAGCAGTAACAACCATACATCTAAGCTACACACCTGCTGTCTTGTCACTGTCATTCTCCCTAAGATCGATGCCTAGCACCGTCTGTTGCTCATTGGTTCGCTGGAAACCAAACCATTCGTATAGCCGCTGTGCGCTGGTGTTATAGTCCTGCGTGTTGAGCGACAGCAGATCGATGCGGCGGCTCTGGCAGAAACGCACGATTTCGGCTAACAAGCGCACGCCCACGCCTTTCCCTTGGTATGTGGGAGCTACCGCGATTCGCACCAAATGAGCGTGTAACCCAACTTGGTGCACAGTTACATATGTGTAACCAATAATTTCTCCACTCCATTCGGCAACCGAGAAGTAGGGTGCGCTCATCAGCGCCGGTGCTAAAATTTCCTCACCCTTGCCCCATGGCGTTGGAAAACATGCAGCGTCGAGACGCAGAACAGCAGATAAATCTTCTGGCCGTGCCCGACGCACAACAACCGCTTGGTTCCCCATTGTCGGAAGTTCCATTCCGACCTTCTCGTATGACAACACATCCATAACGTGTTGATACCCAAGTGACTCTAATGGTGCTTGCAACCAATGAGTTGTCCAATCATCCAGCGTGATATAAACAGACGAAATACCACGCACGGATAACAGACGATGCACCTGGGGTACAACCAAAGGTAAGGCATATGAAGGTTCGACTCGCCCATCCACAATAACCGCGCGCAGCCACGAGATTGGCGGCATCCTCCAACCGACTTGAGCTACCGCAACAACTCGACCATCATACTCAAGCACAGCGGTAGGTTCCTGCGTCACCAAGCTCACAAAATCATCGACCGAGTTTGTCAGGTATCGACGGAAGGCATGACGACCAAGCGTCAGGAGCGCCGGTGCATCGTGCTGCGCGGCAGGGCGTGCCAGTGTTTGGCGACGATCAAATGGACGGCGAAAAAAGGGCATAATCGCAGGGCAACTCCGCAAACGTACACCTATGATACCATGCATACAAGGTAAGAAAGGGCGCGTCAGGTGCTGCTTGAAACACAAACCATTTCGAAAAGCTATGATCGGCAACAAGTCCTGCAAAACGTGTCGTTGCAGGTAGCAGCGGGCGAAATTGTGTGTCTGCTGGGACCCAGCGGCTGTGGCAAGTCAACACTACTGCGCGTTATTGCCGGTTTGGAACAAGAATATTCCGGCGCTGTTCTTTTTGATGGCCGCCCGATAGACCGTGTGCCGGTGCATCAACGAGGGTTTGGCCTGATGTTTCAGGACTTCGCGCTGTTTCCACATCGGCGCGTCGGCGAAAATATCGCGTTTGGGCTACGAATGCAGCGGCTGCCACGTCCCGAAATTGAGCGGCGGGTTGACGAAATGCTTCAGCTGGTAGGCTTGCCGCGATACGCCCGACGAACAATCTTTGAGCTTTCTGGCGGCGAACGCCAACGTGTAGCACTTGCTCGGTCGTTAGCGCCTGCGCCAAAGCTGCTGATGCTGGACGAACCACTAGGGGCGCTGGACCGGACGCTGCGTGAGCGCTTAACCGACGACCTTCGCCAAATCATCAAGAGGGTTGGACTGACCAGCATGTATGTTACACATGATCAGGTTGAGGCGTTTGCTATTGCCGACCGAGTTATGTTGATGAATCACGGTGAGATCGTGCAAAGTGGAGCGCCCGCCGACGTGTATCGTCAGCCAGCCACCATATTCGTGGCCAAGTTTCTTGGCTTGAATAACCTGCTCGAAGCGCAGCCGGTAACATCCCATCAACACGTTCCACCATTCACAGCGACTATGGTAACGATGGAAACCGCAATCGGACAGTTGACCGTTCCAACAACCAGTAAGATTGAGCCGCGCACGGTTGTGCTGATTCGGCCAGAGGCGGCAGGTCTAGTAACGCAGGGAGCAATCAACATTGTAGAAGGACAAGTTGTGCGCGAGACATTCCGGGGAAGTACACGACGCATCGTCCTGCGTCACGGCAGCGGCATAGAGCTAGAACTTGATGTCGATGCGGCTGGAAGTGTGGGAGAACATATTCGGCTGTCGCTTCAACCAGAGCAACTAACCCTAATTAATCAACCGTGAGCAAGGTAACAAGTGGTGTAGGTAATCAGGAGCCGTTAGCAGGCTGCTCGTTTTGCGTTCCCACCTGTGGAAGCTGTCCAATTGAGGTAAGACCGAAATGCTTGAGGAAATCATCAGTAGTGCCATACAGCACAGGGCGACCAGCAGCCTGGAGACGACCGATTTCGGCAATTAGGCCGCGCTGTAGCAGCGTTCGCACAGAGCCAGAACAATCTACCCCTCTCACCGCCTCGATACCGGCGCGAGTAATCGGCTGTTTATAGGCAATAATTGCCAATGTTTCAAGCGCCGCATTCGACACTCTTGGCGATGCGTTCTGCAAGCCCAGGAAACGCTGTACGACCATCGCTGCTTCTGGCGCGGACACAAGCTGCACATGCCCGTTATGCCGCAGCAGCCGAATGCCACGAGTACGATATTCGTTCGTCAGATCCTCCAACGCCCCTTCGACCGCCTCAGCTGAGAGCGTCAACACACGCGCAAGATCTTGCACCAGGATTGGCTCGGCTGCAACAAAAAGCAGGCTTTCAACCAACTGCTTCGGCCCGAACGAAACGTCGATGTCCAAAGCTGCCGTTGTTGCCTGCTCAATATCTGTCATTGTCTAACCGCACACGCCTTCGTTGAACTCTGGCCCTTTGGCAAGGTGCTCGTTCCAGAACACTCGAATCGCTGCTTCGTCGTAACGATTGATCGTTGCAAGCCAACCCCAGGCTGTTAGCGCAATCGGCTGGTCATTTTCAATAGCTGAACGAGGCGTCAAGATTGTGCAGGCACGCTCGGTGTTGAACTGACGTGTTAGCGCTTTCAACTGGTCGATCGTCGCTGTGTCGAGCATAGCGGGATTGTAGTACATAACGACGCCGCCATGCTCCAGGTTATGCACCACCGACTCATCGGGAGGCGCGTCGTTGTACACACCCCACTCAGCCGGAGACGGCCAATGGTCACCCGAAGTTGGAGGATTCGTTGGATAGCTAATTTTCGTGCCTTCAGCCTGATGATTAGCTTCCGCTGCTGCCGGCACCTGGCGTGTCGCAACTTCGAGGGGTGGCTGTGCAGCGCCACAGCCGGTAAAGGTTGCAGCTAATAGCAGGGCACCAACAACGGCGCGCACAGGCTTCGGGCAAAGTCTAGCCACAGTTTCCAATACCTAGCTCAGGACCCTTAGCAACATTATCACGCCAAAACGCGCGGATTGCAGCCTCGTCGAAGCCATCCATCAACGCCAGCGCACCCCACGCAGTCAACGCAATCGGCTTGTCATCCTGAATGCTGTCTCGCGGCGTTAAAATGAGGCACGTTCGTTCTCGTCGCAAATCACGAGTAACGCGCTTCAGCTCCTCAATTGTATTTGCATCGACTTTTGCCGGATTGTAGTAGATCACAACGCCGCCGTGTTCAAGGTTGTGAACGACACGCTCATCACGTGGAGGAGCTGTATTGTAGATCCCCCAGGTCGCAGGGCTTGCATCATGATTACCGGATGTTGGCGGATTGGTGGAATATTGGACGCGGCCTTGTACATGATCGCGAGTTTCTGCTGTTGGAACCGGACCACCTGGGGCGACAGCGGCGGCAGGAACGCCACTAGACCCACTAAACGCAAAGTAAAGGCCGACAAGCAAGGCAACGCCAGCGCCAAGCAACACGGGTATAAGTGGAAATTTCCGCTTCGGCGCTGCTTGACGACCTCGCGCTGCTGGATTTGGAGTTTTGGGAACACCTGGACGTGTGGTCATAACAGATTATGCTCCTGTGAAATCAATTATGTAGTTTAACGAACGGGCTGCTGAGCGTCAAACGCTCAAGCAGCCCATCCGCAACCAGGACCATATTTTCTCAGCAAGAGCTTATTCTTCACGGCTCTTGAAAACCAAAATGATTGGCGTGCCGACGAAAGGATATTCTTCGCGAATACGGTTTTCCAGGTAGCGCTTGTACGAGAAATGAATTTCTTCGGGCGCGTTGGAAAAGAACAAAAACACTGGCGGCTCGACCTGCGCCTGCGTTGCATAGAAAATACGCAGATGCGCACCTTTATGCACCGACGAGGGCGGATGCTGCCGTACGGCATCGCGCAGCAAGGCGTTGAGCTTCGAGGTTGAAATACGCGTGTTGCGCTCCGCATTAATTTGCAGCCCCAGCTCTAAAATCTTCTCTACGCGCTGGCCGGTCTTGGCTGAAATAAACAGCACGGGCGCGTACGGAATAAAGTGCAGCGCCGAGCGCACATGGTTGGTCCATTGATCGAACGTCTCAGCATCCTTTTCCAGAGCGTCCCACTTGTTAACTAGCACAGCAATGCCTTTGTGCGCCTCAAGGATCATCCCCGCAACATGCGCGTCTTGCGCCGTCACGCCTTCGGTCGCGTCGATCATCAGCAGCGCAACATCGGCACGCTCAACCGCACGCAGCGC
>JASKZZ010000197.1 GCA_030147335.1 Herpetosiphonaceae bacterium
TTGCTCAACGACTGATTAAGCCAGAATCGCTCTACATGTCGATTATCGTCCCTTACGACGAAGAGCATTCGTTCCGCGATTTGTTGGTTGTTTAAAGGAGCATCCGCGAAGGCAGGAACTTTT
This sequence comes from Herpetosiphonaceae bacterium, assembly GCA_030147335.1. Lineage (GTDB taxonomy): Bacteria > Chloroflexota > Chloroflexia > Chloroflexales > Kallotenuaceae > LB3-1. Next base: position 124 of record JASKZZ010000197.1, read on the forward strand.
TGCGTGGGAGCACAAGCCAAACAACGGCTTGTGAACATCTTCTCCCAGAGCCTCCGTGTCCTTCGCGGATCAATTGTATGACAGTCTTAGTCCAAGAAGTTACTGGCGACGATATCAAGCCGCTGATTCCACTACTCCTGCTAGCCGAGGAGTCGAAGAGCGCGCTGCAGTGGAGCCTCAACCACATGTCCGACTCCGTGTACCGCATGGATGACGACGACCGGCTGGTTGGCGCTGCGACCATGCAGTGGCGTAATAATCCGTGTGAGCTGATGGAGCTGGCAATCGACGAGGTGCAGCAGGGACATGGCTATGGCAAGCTACTCGTAGCCTGGCTTTTGGACGAGGCGCGACGCCGTGGCAAGCAGCAGATGCTTGTAGGCACCGCAAACTCCAGCATCAACAACATTGCTTTTTATCAAAAGTGCGGTTTTAGGATGGATCATGTGCGCCAAGACTACTTCTGGTATTACCGCACGCCGCACTACGAAAACAACATTCAAATTCGTGACATGCTCGTGTTCCGCTACGATCTGGATATCAATAACGTGCAGGGATCAGGGCGAAAATCGAGAATGCGCCGATGATAAAGTTAATGTACACGCCAAATCATCATATCCTCTAAATCAGTACCCGTCCCTAAACACGCATCAAGTTCAGCATTGAGTTCTGGGTTAGATGTACCCCAGACCAATACTGCGTCGTACGCCCTACCAAGACCGGAGCACTGTTCCGCAACGTAGTCAAGATCGTTGAAGTCTGGCAAATAATAAGCTGGAACTGAGATTCCTTGTTTCCTAACCACCGGACCATTCATAAAAACTGATGATACAAAGCCTCCGTGCTCCAACGTGTACGTTGTACTAAAGTGGTTTCCGCCATAGATGACGTTAAATGTACGGAGCAGAGGCGGCATGTACAATTGGGAGTCTATGGCTTTCAGCACCAGCACACGGCGCAGTGGTGTCAAAGTATTGATTTGATTGCTCCATTCCCTGGCTTGCCGCGCATACAGTTGTGCATACAATATCGTCCCGTTGATGCTTAGGAGACATAAAGCTATAGAACAAATAGAGATAAGGCGCGTAGTGCGACTGCCAGGTGATGGTAGACGGACTGCAGCAAGTACGATTACGACAATGAACAGCAATGGGCGCGGCTCGACAACATTTATGTCACTAGTGGCGCTAGGAATCAGCACATACACAATACTGAGCACTGCAACGGCTGCCACAATGCGGTGTGCAACGAACTGAGGCATCCGCACAGTACTCCATACCAGCAGTGCGCCAATTACTAGGATCAGCAAGCAGAGCACGCCGTTGTACATCGTGAGTCCGGGATTTGGAGGCACAAACTGGTGGGGTAGCGTGAAGAGTTGGAAAGGCGTAACGAGCTTATTGAGCCAGTAGTAATCGACGTCCGGCAACAATGACTGGTTGAGCGGCTTCAACGCTCTGATCGACACCGCTGCCACAAGGGTCATGAATATTGCAGCTTGAGCGAGGTGTTGCGTCGTGAAAGGTAGCCGTCGAATCACCATAGCGCTACACCAGATTATGGGAGCCATTAGCATGGCAATTATCCCCAGGACTGGGCGGGTAATGAGCAATAGCGGTAGTGCACTGTTGATTGCTACAAGCAGGTAGCCATAGTGGTGCAGCCGACGCAGATCCACAGCTGCAAATGAAGCAATGACAACGATTGTTAGTACCCATGCTAACAGATGAGCCGTGTACAGCAGGAACAGCAGAATTGCCAGCAGCGCGAGGTACCTATGGCGTTGCTCCGCGTGCCATCGCACATAAGCAACAACCGCGTACAAACCTATCGCTACGCCGAAGGAGAAGTTAAGCCAGCCGGAAGTAAAACCGAAGTTGTAAGCCAGAACTGGCGTTAGCAGGAAGAATGGCCAAACACGGGCCGTTTCGCGGAGAAACAGCCACATACCACCCCAAAACAGCGTCAGGTATAGACTTACGAGTAAACGGCCCGCAAGAGTCATTGGCATTAAGGAGCCAAGACCAACCAAAAAGATCGTGGCGAGTGCATTTGAACGTAAATACCAGCCTGGACGAATAACGTACCCGTCAGCGTAGCCCCATTGAGGATCATGGTAGTGTGCGACCACCTGCGCTTCCAACAGGTGATTGGGGTAGTCGAATAACGGGGGATAGGTACTGATCCAGATTGGCACGAGCATACCAGCTAACATGAGAAGCTGCAGCATCCACAACCGGCGCAACAGCATCACTTACTCCTGTGCCACCAAATCGTGTGAAGCGTACGACTCCAGCACGCGGTCATGGTTGGCGGGGCTAGGCTGAAAGTTAGCTTCGTAGGCAGCGACAACATGCTCAACCGGCCCGTCTACCGCCAGTTGGCCATCTTTCAGCCATATTGCTCGGCTGCAGAATTGTTGTACCATGTGCATATCGTGAGATACAAGCACCAGTGTCACGCCTGCACGACGAAATGCCGCAATTCGATCCACGCATTTTTGCTGAAACGCGCCATCGCCCACGGCCAAGGCTTCGTCAACAATGAGCACCTGTGGATCGACATGCATAGCAACGCCAAACGCGAGGCGCATCCGCATTCCGGCACTGTATGTACGCAACGGCTGATCAATAAAATCCTCGATCTCGGCGAAGCGAACGATTGAATCATAGCGCTCGTTTACCTCTGCTCGGCGCAATCCCGCTATAATTGCACTCACATACAGGTTTTCGCGTCCTGTAAGATGCGGATGAAAGCCAACCCCCAGATCAAGTAGTGCTGCAACTCGTCCTTGTATCTGCACATTACCCGACGTTGCGCGCCCCAGACTACAAATCAAGCGCAGGAGCGTACTTTTGCCAGCGCCATTCCGGCCAATAATTGCAACAGACTCGCCCGACGTTATCGAAAACGACACGTCCCTTAATGCCCAGAATGGCTTGCCGCGGCGCACCGCGCCTACCATTTGGCTCATTGCCTGCTGAAATGTACGCGGCGCACCTTCTTGGAGCCAGTAGCGCTTGCTTAGTTGTTCAACGTGGATAGCCACCTAAACCTCTTCCACAAATACATCTTCGAGCGCACGAAACAGTGCAAAGCTCCCGGCGAGCATGAAACAGCCAACAACACCCCAAGCGCCAAGCGCAACCCAGTTCGGGGCGCGGCCATGCAGTGTTACCGCTCGATGCGCCTCCACCAACACTGCTGCCGGATTGAACAAGAACCAACGCGCCTTTTGTGGCGCGATTCGATCCACATCGTAAAACAGCGGCGTCAGATAAAACCAAAGCAGCATACCTACACCTAACAGATGCTGCACATCGCGAATCACAACGCCAAGCGATGCAACCAACATCGCGAAGGCCAACGTTATGATCGCTTGTATAAGCCAGATCAAGGGCAACAAGAGTAACATCGGTGTAAATCCAACACCCTCGACCCACAGAAATACGAGCAGGACGGGTAACGCCAGCAGATAGAGCATGAAATTCGTGGCGGTCACGACTGCGGGTAACATCGAGCGCGGAAAAAACGGTGTACGAACGAGATCACGATTATCGAACAATGTTCCCGCGCTGGTCTGTACTGCGGCCTGGAACCACGTCCACGGTAACAGACCACTATAAATAAAGGTTGCATAATTTGGGATATTCAGTGGCACGATCTGGGTGAACAAAACATGTAATATCAGCAGCGTGCCCAGTGGATTTAGGACTGCCCACAGTATGCCGAGAAGCGATCCTTTATAGCGGATGCGTAACTCGCGACCAACCAGGGCTGCCGTAACATCGGCTAGGTAGCCGGGCGAACGAGCAATGTTCACGGCAATCCTCCGTCAAATTTCGCGCGAAGTGCTTCCCGTCTCACACGATACAACCCAAAATGAGCATCTTCATACAGCAGATCGTACCATTGGCGACGCACAGCCGGATGCGTAAGTGCGAATAAACCCCACTCGTCGGCAGCGGATCGAGGACGCCGATCAATAATGAGATGTGTAATGCCGCTGTCGTACAACGTTTCAAGCGCTTGATCTTGGTGTTCGGAAGTTGCCCAGGCGAGCGCACGAATCGACGTAGCATTCGCCCAAACTCGTTGATGGCGGGTATAAAATTCTTCGCCACCACTCCAGGTCAAAATATACGCATCGTCAGGTACAGTCGCATTCGCGTAGTTCCACACACCGTAAGACGTCACTGTTCGCGTCAGATATTGCTCGCTTCCTTCCGCACCAATCACCACACCCAATGGTAAGCCATGTAACGTTGAATTGAGCCAATCCGTGTTCCTAGCATGATCGCGCTCGTGTAGCGAAGTAAATAGTGGGAGGTTGAGTACCAGTAACACGAGCAACACGCTAGCTCCCAGTGTTTGAGCACGCCGGCCACCATAGAGCCACAACAATTCTCCGAACCAGCGGACGGCAACAGCGGCTAGCACAGCCAGAATCGGCATCACCGGCACAAGAAAACGCATTTGAAAACTTGACAGCGGCGATGCCCAGAAAGCCACAAAACACACCACAAATATCAACATCCACCGTAATTCGCGCTGCAACCGCTTGAATGCTACAAGCGGCAGCACGATCAAGAAGACTGGACCAAGTGTACCATCATAACTTGCAGCATGAATCGTTAAGTGCCACGGCAGGGTAATGAGATTCCATAGCGTCCGGCTCCGTCCGAAATGATCAAGAAACCGGCCAAGCCCTTGATTCGTCACCTCGTCCCAGCGATGAGCTGGCGCGCCAAAAAGATGATACAGCTCTGGGAAGACGGGATTGCCGGTCGCCCACCAGCTTCTCGCGTACCAGGGCAGCGGGAACAAGAGCGCCAGTGCTCCTAGAATCAATGCGGGGCGAAGTGACAGCCATATGCTCCGGTGCTTGAACCATAGCTCAATCACTAATAAAGAACAGATTAATCCCCAAACTATCAGTGCCAAATGTTTTGTGGCAAGGGCTAGACCCAGATTAAGTGCGCCAATGACCAACCATTGTGGCTCTTCCGCGTCCAGAAAACGCAGCACAGCATAGATCGCTACTGTAACGTGGAGAGCTAAGGCAAGATCAATATACGCGGTCGAGGCTTCCCACATCACGGTTGGTATCGTTGCAAATAAGGCAGTCGCCAAGAACGGATGGGGATTCGATGTAAATCTTGTCGATAGCTCATACACCAGCAGTGCCAGGAGCGGCATACATGCAAAGTGCAGCAAGGTTGCCGCTGGTTGTCCGCCAATCGCTAAACCATAACCAAACCAAAGCTCCCACGTCATTGGATAAAGCGAGACATAGTCGGTCGGAACATCAACCAAACGGCCATGCTGTAGGTAGCGCTGAGGATATGCTAAGTGATACCACAGTGCATCAAACGAGCTTTCGGGAGCGAGCGCCGCGATAAATGCACAGCCAACCGCGAGCAGTGTACAAACCAGCCATATCCAGTCCGGTGGGAGATGGAGCTTTGGTTGCAGCAGTTGCGGCTGTATCGGCCTGCTGCTGCGAATGAACCACCACCCAATGCCAACTACCACTGGCACAACCGCGCAAACGCGCAGTGCCTCGCTGCGATACAGACCTAGCGAGGCGAGCGCCAATCCGTGGTAGGCGAACGTGCCGATGCCAAGTGCAGCGACAACGGGCAGCTGTTCAGAGCGACCTGTGAAACGCCATTGAAACGCATGCGCGATACCAATGCCAACGAACATCGCACTGATTAACAGGAAGGACGCACCCAGGACGCCGGATCCAGCGCGGACTACTGCCTCGCCGAAATATGGCAAGGATCGATCGCCGTATAGACGTGGAAACGCAAACCGACCATCGACAAGTTGCCGCGCACCACCCGCATAATAATTCACCAAAACGCCGCCGCCCCAGAGCAGCACGAGCGTAAGGATTAACCAAGCGCGTATTTGGGGCAAAGCGAACCGCCGTTGCATGAGTTGCGCAAACGACAGGCGCATCATGCTGGTGCCTTGGTCTCGACTCGTTCGCCTGCAGCCCAACGAAAAGCCCTACCGGCTAGTGCTGGTCGTTGCAACGAGTGATCGGTCTCGGCGAGCATGATCTCAATTTTCGGCCCAAGCTGTGCGATCAATTGATCGGCAATATAGCGGCGTACTGGTTCCTCAATCGAGTTCTCGATGTGGAGCGTACCGATCTGCTCGCCTCGGCACCAAACAATGATGTTGCTCGGCCCCTCAACCCACAGCTCTGGCAGGACATGTGGTAAGCCGCAGGATATATCGATATGGAAAGTTGGAATAGGGGTCGCTTCCGCCTGATAGCTTCGCAGCGCTTCCCACGACTCAAGCGCGTCACGAACTCCACGCCAGTAGGCGTAGCCACGTGCATGCCCAAAGAGGACGTTCCATTTGCGACGCATTTGTAGCCGCTCAAAGACTGGCAGCAGCCATACCAAAAACGCAACCATGGGGTCGGCTAAGAACGGCAACCACAGCGCCATTCGTACGAGCAAACCGTAGCGTCCACCAGGGATCTTCATTAACCGAAGGCCTGACCGTAGCTCAGTGTGCTTCCTTCCCAGCACGACATCGCCCCGCCCCTCCTGGCGTGTGGCGCGCAGCACACCAGCAACCGTTGTCCGGTGATAATGGCGTGCACGTGCGCGACGCTCGGCAATAAATTGAATGCCAGCACGCAACAGCCGATATCCTAGCTCGTAGTCCTCGCCGCCATAGCCACGAAAATCGGGATCGAAGCCGCCAACGCGCAGAAAATCTTCTCGTCGCAATGAAACATTGCCGGCACAAAAGTCACGCAGCCCTGGTTGTCGTCCTGGTAGTGCGCGCCGATGATACATATCTTCCCACCACGCCCAAACGCCGAGATGATACAGCGACTCACGTCGCTCGCGGACCACAAGGCAATCGCCAAGTACAGCGATTGGAGTTCCGGCAGCATGATGCCGCAGATGTGTCGCCAATAAGTCGGGCTCGGGCACGACATCATCGTCAAGGAAAACAACAACGTCCGCTGCGGCTAGCTGCACACCTGTATTCCGAGCCGTCGCTTGCCCACTGTTCGGCTGGAGATGCCAGCGCAAATGCCGAATGCGCCCTTCCGATTGCCACGCGCCAAGCATCAGAGACGAATCATCGGTTGCGCCGTCCAGCACAACAATCACCTCAAACTGATCCTGGGGCAGCGTTTGATGGCCTAACCCTTCGAGCACTAATTCAAGGGTCGCTCTTCGGTTATAGCTAGGAATGACAACACTGCATACAAGTTCGCATACAAGTCCGCTCATACACTGCTCCTCATCGCCTCAATCGCTTCACGTGCTGCTAATTCGCATTGTCGTTCCTTGCGGCGGCTAGCGAAATACGCCCAGATGCCAATGGGACAACTGACGATTTGCGGCCACACGAGGCCGAGGGGCAGCGCGCGTGGACGACGCAGCAACGTGCGGCCAAGCTGGTGCAGGTGATCATTGTAGAACCACGACCATCCGACTGCCAGCGCTTGCCAATCACCGTGGTCCAGCCAACATCGCATCAAAAAGGCAAATCCGCCGACGCTGTAGCCGGCCAGCGTCGTTTGCAGGGCGCGGTAGTCCCGCCGATGACGATGCCAAGTCAGCGCATTTGGCGTGTACACAATCTGGTAACCCTCAGCCAGCAGTTGATAGAAGGCGTATGCATCGCCGCCAGTTCGCGCAACGGTTCCACAATCAAGCTCTGCTTCAAATAAGCGCATCGAGGTGACCAACTCTCGCCGGATCGCCATGTTCGCGCCCGCGCCGACCATGCCTGCAGCTGCGGGAGCAATCCGCGTGTAATCGAACACACGGCGACAAAAGCCGCGTCCAAAACCACCGTACACTTCGAATAGCTCTTGGGCTTCCGTTTCAAGCTCTAATGGCAACGTCAAACCCGTTACTGCGGCGACCCGTGGATGGCTGAACGGCTCTAAAATATGCTCAACCCATCGCGGATCGACCACCACATCATCATCGGTAAAGATAACGACCTCGCCTGTCGCACAGCGAGCACCCTTACTACGAGCCCAGTTAAGGCCAGCACGGTCTTCCCGCACGTAGCGGACCGGATACTGCGCGACCAACTGCGCTGTCCGATTGTCGGAGGGAGCATTATCAACCACCACGATCTCGCCACCTGGCATCGCTGTTCGGAGCAACGAGTCGAGACATCGTCGAAGGTCATCTTCACGATCTCGGGTGCATATCACGATGCTCCAAGTTGGCCGTGTCGTACTTTCATGCTGATCAGGCAAGAGCCAATCGGCCAAGCGCGCGTACCGCAAGCGCCCGCACAAATCCCGATCGGCCTCGATTGTCGCGTGAACGTCTGCCACACGCAGGCGGCCATTCTCGCAGCGCACACGAACGCAGCCAATCGCCCGACCATGCCAGCGGAGCAAAACCAACGCTGCCTCGTAGCTGCCCACGTCTTGGTCACGAAGGTCTTCACTCATTTCTATGTCAAGCACACGCGCGCTCATAACCTATCTCCCTTGGACTCTTTCCACCACACACTCTTTTTGGTACGGCCGACCGCTGCACTCCGCGACTCACGCAAAAGCCGAAACGGCCCTACCAACATTCCCGCCGCTTCCAGCAGCAGTAGTGAGAGCGGAACGAATGGCTGCCCTTTCCACCATCGCCGGGCAGCTTTCACAAACGGCCCAACCATCCAGCGTGCTGCGATGACGACAGCGTACAAATCTTTATCCTCAATCATCCGTTTGCAGAGGAAAGCCGAAAGTCCGACGCCGTACCCAAAAATGCAGCGTCGTAAGGCAGAGATTTCACGTCGATGACGGTGCCAGACCAGCGCTCCGGGCGCGTACACGATCTGTGAGCCGGACGCTAGTACCGCGGCAAACATATCAGTATCGCCTCCTGAGCAGGTGGATGTACCAGCGTCAAGACGCGGGTCGAAGCCTCCAAGCTGCTGCACAAGCTGTCGCCGGAAGGCCATATTAGCCCCCATACCTGCAATCCCCGCCTCGGCTGGCAGGGTCTGTGGTGCTGCCAATTGCACTCGTTCAAAAGTCCGGCGTGATACACAATACTGCTCGAAAACCACCTGCGCCGTCGTTTCAAGCTCCAACGGCAGCACCAAGCCGGTCACACAACCAACACATGGATCGGCAAATGGCTGCGTGATTGCGGCGGCCCACTGGCGATCGGGAACAGCATCATCGTCGGTATAGGCAACAATCGCGTGGCTTGCGGCGCGAAGGCCGTGGTTACGCGCGTTGTCGAGGCCGATTTTCGGTTCACAAAGGTAACGAAATGGATAACGCGCTGCGAGTTCGGCAGTTTGCCGACTAGTTGGCGCGTTATCGACAATGATTACCTCATGACCGTCTTCAGCGAGGGGCACAAGTGCATCCAGGCAACGGCGCATATCATCCACCCGCTCATGCGTGCAAACGATGATCGAGATTGGTTGCCGTTCGCCAATGATTTTTTCACTAGATTGGCTAGGTTCCTGGACCTGTGTCGTAATGGCGGTCTGTAACTGCTTGGCCGTCACAACACTTGTTGCGTCTAGCCGCGCAAGCCCGACCGGTCGCCCACAACGCCGAACAAGCGCGAACACTCCAGTCGCGGTGGATGGAAGCTTCAGCACTGGCAATGGTGCGTCTAACTCAAGGTCGGTGACGACGAGCGACATGCTGACGTTTCCTCCACAATCTCCTGGCCTCCAGCGCCTTCGAGCAATCCGAGACCCCACCAGCACATACCCAGCCAGAGCAGCAGCAGAATGTTGGGTCGCAACACACGGCCGCGCTCAACATGAAGACAAGCCAGTACTGTACGCGCGAAGCGCACCGTGATCAGTGCCGGTAGGGCCAGGCACGCTAACCAGCGTCGTTCAACAATCACGGAACCAGACAGTCGAAGCTGGCATAGGACACGGGCATTAGCTCGACCAATCATCCGTTGATGGCGGAGAAACGCATGGCGTGAATTGCGATGGGTATGCAGCACAACAACTTGTGGGTTGAGGCGGATACGTGCTCCAATCTGCCGCAGCGCTTGATGAAACACTTGATCCTCTTGTGGAAAACATCCGCTTGGAAAGCCACCAACAGCCCGAAATATATCAGCTCGGTAAGCGGCATTTCCCAGCGTCAAGTTAAGCGCATCCCTGGCATTGCCGCCAGGCAAAAACTCACGAAATTCGGAGAAATAGCCGGCCCAACTAACATCAGCCTCTGGATTACAGTTGCCGATTGCCCCACCGACCGCGTCATAACCTTCATCCAAGGTATTGGCGAGTTTGCTAATCCAGTCTGATGGCGCTATGCAATCAGAGTCCATAAACATCAAATATGTACCCTGAGCCTCGTGCGCGCCAATATTGCGCGCAAGGGCTGGATCGGTTTGTTGTGGTAGGTGGATCAACTTTACATCGGAAAAATGAGTTCGTACGATCTCTGGCGTCTCGTCCGGCGAGCTATCGACCACAGTTATTTCATACATACCGGAATAATCTTGCTGCTGCAACGATACGAGACAGGCCACGATCGTTGTGGCGGATTTGTAACTGGGCACAATAATTGAGCAGATTGGAGGATGCACAGTCATAACAATCCTTCGGCGCGATACCAAGCAACAGTCTGTCGTAATCCCGTTTCAAGATCGATACGTGGAACAAAGTTAAGCTCAGTGCGCGCGCGATCCCCGCAGTATGCACGGCTCTCGGTCATAAACTGCACGCGGCTGCGTGTCAGTGGAAGGCGGCGCGCTGATACTCGGGGCAGTGTCTCCAACACGGAAGCGACGCTCCAAGCTGCTGCTGCCGTCAGATGGTGTCGCGGTAAGCGCGTCCCTAGTGCATCGGCGATAGCGGTAGCGAGTTCACGAATCGAAACAGGTCGTTCTCCAACAAGGTTGTACATGCGCCGTGCAGTTGGTGGCATTTGAGCACAGCGCATGATGCCCTGTACGACGTCGTCAATAAATATAGGGTGGAGCAGATTTTGGCCTTTGCCGACAACAAGGTAGTAGCCGTGCAAAATTGCCTTGAACCAGCCGAGCAGATGGAGGTCACCGGGTCCATATACCAGCGCCGGTCGGGCGACGGCCACAGGCAGGCCATTCTGCTCTGCGTATGACAAGGCCAACCGTTCTCCCTCTGCCTTGGTCCGTTCATAATCATTACTGGGATGCTGAGCCGCATCCTCAAAAGCTGGTCGTATTCCAGTAGGCCCCAGCACTCCCGTCGTACTAACGTGCACGATCGCTTCGAGGCCAACCGCTGCAGTACATGCGGCTAACAGGTTACGCGTCCCATCGATATGCAGACGCTCATAAACCTGCGTCGGCACACCTGGCACAAACAAATGCCCGGCCAAATGAAAGACCTGAGCAACATCTCGGGTGGCGAATTGCACGGCTGATGAGTCAAGTAGATCGCCGACCACGATCTCCACGCCAATAGCGCGTAACCGCTGAATCACAGCTTGCTTGGCATGATCTGGGTGTGGACGCACCAAAGCTCGGACGTGACGACCTTGATGCCGAAGAGCAGTGACGAGATTTTGTCCGAGAAAGCCGGTCCCGCCGGTAACGAGCACACGCTGCATCAACTCTTACCTTTGCGCTATGCTCAGCGTGGCGTGCTCCTGCCGCACCGTGTAGGCCGTCATCCGTTGCATCGTGGAACGCGGCAGGTTCGCAGGAACGCCAAACTGGACCACATGGTAAGCAAGCGGTGCTGCCTCGTTGGTAATGAGCTGCGCCGTTACGCGTTCCACCAAGGCGTCGATTCGATTATGCACTGGGATGGTATCTATGTGATCGTCGACCAATCGGAACAACACCTCAGCGCGGTGAGGATCCCACCACAGCAGCGTACCATGCGAGCGCGGGAAGTGCCTGAGCCTACGGCGCAAGTGATGAGGTCGTACGCTTTCCGCACGATACTGGATCAGCACCAACGTCGTTGGTAGTGCTGTAGGCTGCACTTCCTTCGTGCTTTGGACTGGTGCCCAGATGGAATGACGGCAACCCAACACAAAGTCAACGGTGCCCAGCACCCGCGCCCAACACTCGAGCAGCACCGCGCCAATTGTCCAAAGTAATGGATGGCGATCACGCAAGAACAAATCGGCGAGTAGCTGCCCGATATGGCTAAGTGGCATGGATGCCGCAACATAATGCTCTTTGGCTGCGATATCGAGGTGGCCCGCGAAGATACGGCGACGCTGCAAAAAGAAGTCGTACAAGGTTTCGGGGCCACGGTTATACACTACTGCATCGGGAACATACATCAAGCGGTAACTTTGCGCCGTTATAAGCGACTCAAGCGCTACTTCGTCTGTTGCACTTGTTGCAGGAATCGCTGGTATCACGTTTCTGAATGCGACGAGTTCCCCTAACTTCGGCCACCGCAACGCCATGCGATGATGCGCATACCAGAGCATCTGGACCGTGAATCCAAGAAAGGTATTGGAATCGTTGAGCGGACTAACCCGCGCGCCGGTCATGCCTACAGTGTTGTCGGCAAATGGCTGGACAAGCTGCTCGATCGCGTGTGGCTCAAGCAGAGTATCAGCACCAACAAGGACAATAATATCGCCTTGGGCTAATGTTATAAGCCGATTGACCGCAGTCGCTTTCCCAGCCCGCTCCGCTTGAACATCAACGCTGATCAGTGCCGTTGTCTGGGCGATTTCTTGCGCCAGTTCCACTGTGCGGTCGGTGCAGCCGCTGGC
>JASKZZ010000277.1 GCA_030147335.1 Herpetosiphonaceae bacterium
AGCTGATGCACAACAGCACGAGCGCGATTACTCACCAGCCATATCACGGCGATTGAAGAGATACATGCTGACGCCGAGCAAGAGCACGATATAGCCGATGACAACCAGTGCGCTGACCAATGGTGATACAGGCTGATTGAAAATTACTGCCTGCATCGCGGTTTGTTCTGCATCGCGCATAGCCCACTGAATACGCAAATTGTCAAGATGCTCAGTCGGACTAATGATCGATGCTCCGGTTACAAGCATCGACAGCAAAGACCCGGTGATTGAAAGCAGCGACGATGCCAAAATGCCGATGACAACGCCACCGATGGTCGAACGTGTAACCACTGTGCCAAATAACGTTAAGGTCCCGATAAAAATAAAATCAAAAGCCATCACAGCTGCAGTTCGCAGTACCTCACCTGTAGTCGTCATCGACGACTCATTGGCAATGCCAAGAAACTGCGTGCCGAGCCAGCCCCACACTACCGAGCTGACAAGCACTCCCGCCATCAGCAGCAGCAACGCAACCAGCCCAACTGTCCATTTCGTAAGAAGAAAGGCAGAACGACTCCCATAACGCGGCACGATTACTTTCCATGTATCACGACCATACTCACTACCGATACTGTTTGCGACGAAGATCACGACAAGCAATAACCCCAGGTTGCCCAATACGTCAACGCCGGACTGCAAACTCCGTGGAAACGGCAGCACGATTGCTGCCTGATCCAAATCGCTGCCAGGATAAAAATACGCGATGGCGGTTACAGCGACAAATACCACCAGCACCAACACCAGCATAATGCCTAGCATGCTGCGATTAGCAGGTCGCTTGCGTGTTTTGAGCCATTCAGCATGCCATAAGTTCAATGTCATCATACAACCACCTCTGCTGATGCTAACGGGAAGCGATGCGCAGGCTGTCCTGTCTGATCAAGAAACAGTTGCTCAAGCGTATTGCGGTGGGCACTCACACCGAAAATATCGACGTTGGCGCTGACCAGTGCCCGTACCAACGCAGGAACAGCATCTGCTTGCACAACGACCTCGATTGTTCCATCCTGACGCGAATAGGCGTTGAGTTCGGGGTACGATTGCACAACAGCTAGCGCGCGATGTTGAGGCGCGGCCTCGATCAAGAAACTCGTGTCTCTGTTTAGAATGTCGCGCACCGTGCCCTGAAGCTTCATCTCGCCATGTTGCACATTTGCGACGTCGCTGCCAACCTGTTCGACCTCGTTAAGTAGATGGCTCGACAAAAAGATTGTATGACCGTCACGGCCAAGCTGAGTGATAAGATTACGCACTTCAACTGTTCCAGCCGGGTCAAGGCCATTGGTCGGCTCGTCCAAGAAGATAATCTGCGGATCTGTCAGCAGTGTCGCCGCAATTCCCAGTCGCTGTTTCATGCCCAGTGAGTATGTTTTTACCTTGTGGTTGCCGCGTTCGGCCAAACCCACCCGTTCCAACAGTGCGGTAATACGTGCCCGGTCCACTGACTTATTTGACGAGCGCCACAAGACTTCAAGGTTTTCTACGCCGGTAAGGTAGGTATAAAAGGCTGGCGATTCGACAATCGCGCCAACTTTGGGGGCGATCATATGACGCTCTGTGCGTATATCATGGCCGAGCACCTCAGCATGTCCCGATGTTGGTTGAACAAGGCCGAGCAACATCCGAATCGTGGTTGTCTTTCCAGAGCCGTTCGGCCCCAGAAAGCCGTAGACCGTACCAGTTGGAATGTCGAGGTCAAGGTTGTTAACAGCAATAACCTGCTTGTAGCGTTTGGTTAATCCACGCGCACTGATCGCGAGTCCTTTTGTCATGGAGCCTCCAATGATTTCATGTAAGGGCAGCGAATGGACGCTGTGGAAGTCGCCAAAGTTGCAGCACAACCTACAGCTATGAAAACTGGAAACAATGTAGTGGGCTAGCAATTGCACATCACACTTTTCACACATTTTCCGCATACGCTTGCCACATCTGAGCGCAACACTATTCCTAGACGCATGTTTGGACGGGAATGGGGAACGTATGACTCAGATTTTGGTGGCGCTTCGCCAGCGACTACAGCGCAAGATTGTCGAAGTTGCACCGATCATTGTGGGAGCGCTCGTGTTGGTTGGTGTTTTGGCGGTTGTGGCGTATGTGATCGAACCGTATTTACCGACGCCGTACCGTGACTTGCTCGGACACATTCGCGATGGTGACTGGAACGAAAGCCGCGCGGGTCTACTGGCGCAATTTGATGCCTATGGAAATGCGCGCAATTACTTTTTTCTGCTGCTGCAAATTCTCCAGGTGCTCGCTGCACCAATACCCGGCCAGTTGCTGGGACTACTAGGCGGCTCGCTGTTCGGCTTTTGGCAGGGTTTGTCATTGTCGATGCTAGGCCTCGTGGTTGGATCGACCATCGCAATGGTGAGCAGCCGAGTGCTGGGTGAAGCAGTTGTCCGGCGATTTGTACCGTTGTCAATCCTAGCGCGGCTTGACCATCTTATCGGAGCGAATGGGTTATGGAGCTTTTTTCTGATTTTTCTTCTGCCCGTATTTCCCGACGACGCGGTTTGCTTTATGGCAGGTTTGACACGGCTTCCACTGACCCGTTTGCTGCTGGTATGCGCGCTTGGCCGCTTGCCCGGCACCGCTGTACTAACCTTTGTTGGTGCTGGAGTTGATGGAAACACGACCCAAGCGTATCTCGTACTCGGTGCAGCAACGACGCTGGCGGTCGGCATATGGCTGTTCAGCGACGAGCTTGAAACATACTTGGATAGGATTCGCACGAAGTCACGCGGAACCACGAGAATTTGACACTCACAATTTGAGTCATTAGCGCAACATGCTTTTAGGGCATAGTGTATGGAGCAAATCTATGAACACCTGGCACACACATCACGACCATCTCGTTCATCCCGCACAGCAGCCTACACTTGCGATGCAGCAAGCACGCCGGCGACGACTACTGGGGCTTGTGCTGATCGTTGTTGGCAGCATCTGGTTTGGTCTTCGTCTGACCGGATGGGCTGGAGATATGTACCTGCCTACCGTATGGATGGAAGGAACAGGACTGATTGTGCAACACCTTAATCATGGCGAACAAGCACAGTTCGTCGTTCTGGCTGCTTATGGTATGCTGACTACAAATACCATCCGCCGCGTACGGTAAATGCATGCCAGCCAATGAGGGTGTCACACAAAAATTAGACGCGCCGACGCCTGTTCAACTACGAACAATGTTGCTCAGTCGCGCCGCATGGTGGCAGGTGGCGTTAAACGTCGCGTATGTGCTGGTAGCAGGGCCACGCGGTCTCCTTTATTCGCTGATACTGGTCATCGGACTGGCCCTAGATTTGCCCGTCCTGGCACTGCGCCTGCTGCTCGCAACGTTTCTTGGTCTGCTGAATTCAATGGTGCGAGCCAGCCTATGGCTACTGAGATTTGGTCTACGCTTCCTATTCGTAATCCTGGTTGGGATATTCCAAAGCCTAGGTTGGATATTTATCTCGATTGGGGTTGCAGTTATACGCATTGTCGCTGCTGTACTTGTCGGCATTTTGCACCCCCACGGTGCGTGGCAACGTGTGCAGCGTAGCATGCGCCGCAATCCGGAACGCGTCCGAGCGCCGCGACGGGCAAGTGCCGCCAGGGTTTGGGCCGTTTCAGCACCGCTGAGAGGACGGGGCGATCGAATTGTTGATGCTGGTACGTCCGGGCTGAAACACTTCCGGCATCAGGTAGCGCCGGGACGCTGGATTGTTGTTCCTGCAATTTGGCTGCGCTTGGCCATCTGGGAACGTCATCATACCATGCGCTGGCTCAACATCGAACTGCCGCCACTTGGAGCGCCAGGGTCCACAAAAGATGGTCGTACAACTATTCTTACCCAGGTGCCGCCAGCCAGTCTTGCGTATTTGCTGGCCAAAGTTCCACTAGGCGGACTAGTAGTATTGCTCCTGATACTCGATTTTGCGCTTACTGATTGGCTGATCCACATCGGCAATGTTGGCCTTGTGATCATCGTCGTGCTGATAACCATCTACATCTTGCATCTGCTGGCTAACGTGTCAGCACGCTTCGCACAACGAGCATTCAGTCCCAGCGCTGCCATGCTTCGGCTCCAGGCAGCGGAAGCACTGGTGGTACAGGAGCGTGGCAAGGCCGCGCGCGCTGAGCAAAGTCGACGTGACCTCATCATCAATGTCGGGCATGAGCTGCGAACACCAACGGCCAGCATTCTGGGCCATGTCGAGTCGGTGCTGCTCGCACTCGAAGCACCTGATAGCGAGATGCCGCCCGAAACACTCAAAACCTATCTTGGGATTGTTCAGCGCGAGGCGGAACGGCTTAGCTCGCTCGTTGATGATCTGCTGGCGGTAGCGCGGGCCGAGCGTGATGAGTTGCAACTTGTACTTGCTCCGGTCGATGCCGCCGCGGTAATTCATGAGGTATATCAAGCGCTCGCGCCACTAGCCCGTCGAGAACGGCAGGTGATGCTTGTTCACGAAGAGCAGCATGACTTGCCGCCACTGCAGGCCGACCGGCAACGATTGTCGCAGGTGTTGCTCAATCTTGTGCGTAACGCGATTACTTATACGCCGCCCGGTGGCATCGTTTCCATAGCGCTACGCCGCATTGAAGGCAATCGGCTGATGTTTACGGTCGCCGACACCGGCAGTGGCATTGCCCCCGCCGACCTTGACCGTGTTTTTGAGCGCTTCTACCGCGCCGACGCATCGCGTACCCGCGCCTCCGGCGGCTTTGGGCTGGGTCTAGCAATCGCGCGCGATTTGGTCGAGGCGATGGGTGGCACAATCACGGTGGAAAGCATTGTTGGCGAGGGTAGTTACTTTTACGTTTCTTTGCCGATTGCAGCAAACTATCCCTAAGCAAGCTGCAGAACGTAGCAGGTAACCAGCATATGCTGCATTGGAGGAGCAGGGCGTGGCGACAATTGTGATTGTGGAGGATGAGCGCGATCTTAATAATTTGATCCGCTCACACCTTGAGCAAGATGGCCACACGGTGTACCAGGCCTTTGATGGGCTGGCAGGTTTGGCGCTGGTTAATCAGCAACGGCCAGGGCTTGTAATTTTAGATTGGATGCTGCCGGGCCGTGATGGATTAGCCGTTTGTCGGCAGATTCGGCAACAACACCTCATGCCAATCATTATGTTGACTGCGCGATCAGAAGAGATTGATCGGGTGATGGGACTGGAAGTCGGCGCGGATGATTATGTGGTCAAGCCTTTTAGCATCCGTGAGCTGTTGGCGCGGGTACGCTCAATCTTGCGGCGTGTCGCGCTCGATACTGCCCCGCCTATGCCGCCATGGGACAGCAACACCGCTGCATCTGAGCTTCAAACGACGTTGCCGCCGCTACCAGCGCCCGTTGTTCATGGCATGCTACGTATTGATCTTGCCGACCGACGTGTTAGACTTGGCGAGCTAGAGCTTGATCTTACCCGCCGCGAGTTCGATCTGCTCGCACTGCTGGCTACCCATCCCGGTCGTGCCTTTAGCCGTGATTTTCTGGTTGAGCGCGTGTGGGGCTATGACTACGATGGGGCTGACCGGACAGT
The DNA here is from genome assembly GCA_030147335.1 of Herpetosiphonaceae bacterium. Lineage (GTDB taxonomy): Bacteria > Chloroflexota > Chloroflexia > Chloroflexales > Kallotenuaceae > LB3-1. Next base: position 5,571 of record JASKZZ010000277.1, read on the forward strand.
TGACAGCCATATCGCGCAGGTGCGTAGAAAGCTAGGCGCAGAGGGCACACGTATCGCCACCGTGTGGGGAGTTGGATACCGCTGGAAGAGCGATTAGGGGATACAGCGACAGATTCAATCTCGCGCATTCGCAATCTGCCAATCCGTCTGTTCCGCTTGTTCGTCGGAAAGCCCATTTCCATCTACCGGCAGCACGACAACCATGCGTGTACCGCCTGCTTCGGGAAACTCAGCTTCCAAGCGTCCGCCATGCAGCAATACAATATGTTGACTGATCGATAACCCAAGGCCCATTCCTCCAAAATAACCTTGGCCATGGGCTTGATAAAAGCGCTCGAAAATATGCGCTCGATGTTCCACCGGAATGCCGATGCCATAGTCAGTGACGGTGATGCGCAGCGTTGATAACGTATTACGCTGGACATCAATCTTCACAGGACCACCTGAAGGGCTATATTTGATCGCATTCGTCACAAGATTCGTGATAACTTGCTCCAAACGCAGCGGGTCAACGTATGCTTGCGTATCACCTTCAATTTGAATATGCAGCTCGTGCTGATGCGTCGTTTGCTGCAGTGTATTCACAATCTCGCGCACAAGATGGCCCACGTTCGTATGCTCACGGTGCAGCACAAGCCGATTGGAGGCAATGCGTGATACGTCAAGCAGTTGATCAATAAAGCAGGTAAGCTTGTCCGACTGCTGCGTTATCGTATTGAGCGCTCGTTCCAATCGTTGCGGATCGGGTTCGCGTCCTTTGCTGAGCTGATTTAACAGCAGGCTAGCATAGCCGCGCATACTTGTAACCGGCGTTTTAAGTTCATGTGATGCAACCGATAGAAACTCATCGCGGACACGTACTGCCGTTTCGGCTTCGGCGCGTGCCTGCTGTTCCGCAGCATACAACCGCGCATTTTCAATGGTTAACGCGGCGCGGCGTGCTAATTCTTCCGCCAACTCACGATCCACCGCTGTGTATTGACGTTGTGGATCGATCAAACAAAATGTCAGGGCGCCAATCATACGTTCGCGCGAGATGACCGGCACGTTCAGCATGGTATGAAATTGCAACGAGCGCATGTATTGGTAGTGCTGGGAACTGGTCGCAATCTGTTGCAGCCATTCATCAGTAATGCCGGTCTTAATCTCGGTTGTACCATGCGCCAATGTCCGCGCGATAGGATTGTTAAGTGCCGTCAATGGCGGCGCGAACTGCGTTACCTGGTCAAATTGCGCTTGCAGAGCGGGATCAACATGTGCCCAGGCCACCCGTTTGGTCAAACCATCATCCGTAATCACGTCAAAAAAACACCAATCGGCTAGTGTCGGAACAGCCAGTTGAGCTATACGGCCCAGCACCGTTTCATAGTCAAACACCATGTTCAGTTCAGCGCTTGCCGCTGCTAAAAATGCCAGCCGACGTTGAGCAGCCTCAGCATCCGCCAGCGCTGCCCGGAGTTGATCTTCACGTTGCTCAACCGTACGTCGGGCCTGAACCTGATCCGTCACGTCATAAGCAAAGGATATTACCCCATCAATCGTGCCGTCGTCCTGCCGTAGTGGCTCATATACAAAATTCATGAACTTCTGGTATGGCTGGTTATTGTAGTCCCAATCTAATGTAATCGGATACTCATGCCCGACGAACCGCTCGCCCATGTAGGCCCGCTTGAGGATATCGTGCAAGCCACCATCAACATCGGGCATCGCTTCCAGCAGCGGCTTACCAACCAGCGGACGATTACTGCCGACCAGTTGTTGGAATGATGGATTCGCCAACTCGTAGTTCATATCGGGACCGCGAACAACGCTAATTGCTGCCGGCGCTTGCATAAACACGGCATACAAACGTTCGCGCTGTGTCTCGGCCTCGCGTCGGGCTGCATGCACCGCTTGCACACTGCGATACAATTCGCCTTCCATCCACTCTACCCTGGAAAGCAGCGCTTCGTTACGTTGATCCTGCTCGCCACCGTGCCGTTGCAGCCGTACAAGCTCGGTCATATTTTCGACACGATGTATGATATACAGCAGCGTATTATCCGGTCCCAAAACCGGCGAGTTAATCGGACTCCAATAATGCTCCTCAAATACGCCGCCTGCTGACTCCGGCTGACGTATGTCGTATCGTTGCAGTGGCATGGTATCGGGAACGTGGTATTGCCGAACTCGTTCTAACGAGGCCCGTAAATTTTGGACACCGGTAGCCGAGGCATCGGTCGGATTATCAGGGAACACATCAAATACAGGCTTGCCCAGAATAGCTGCTCGGTCGGTATAGGTTGCACGAAGATATGCATCGCTCGCCGCGACAATAAAAAAATCTGGTGTCAGCACAAGATACAGGCCAGGAGCGGATTCAAACAGTGTGCGGAAATCGGGCGTAAGCACTTCTGCTCGTTGGTCTGCCATGGAAGTCCCTTGCTACTCCTAATCGTTTCCAGGACAAAGCAGGAAATGGGCCGCGCGAACAAAGCCGTCATGTGCGACAATGTTCGTCGTCAGTTCAATGCTAGCTCGTACATCAGTAGTCGTCATACTGCTTTCTAAACGTCATTGTTCCGAAAACCACTAACCGTTTCACGTAGACGGATAATAATCGAACGATGTTCATCAGCATGTTCTTACAATTGGTCACGCGTTTGAAACAAGGTAACCTGTAGCCCATCCGGGTCTTGCAGCCGCACGTTATAATCACCCCACGGCGTCACAACGGGGGCATGAACAAGGGTTGCGCCGTTTGCTACCAGCCGTTCTATCGCCACATCGAGGTCCGGCACTTGGAGGGCAAACCGAATCTGTCCGCTGACCCGTGCATCTGCCTCCAGCTCATCGATGTACTGAGCGTAACCGTCATCAAATATTTCCAGCGTGGCGTTGCCCATATCGAGCATTAAGCCACGTGCATCGTCATGCGTCCAGACCTGTGCTGGTTCTAGCCCTAGCCCAACGCAGTAAAACTGGACAAGCCGAGCATAGTCGCTGGTCGTGAGCGCAACTCGGAGCTGCATCACAGGAGCCGAGTGGTGGTTAGGCATTATGATAACCTCCTTAACCAGTAGCCGTTATACCGTCTGTGTACACAGGCATCAAATGGTGATCAGCAGTTAACCAAGTTAACCAACTTTGTGTAGCCCGTGTGAAGTGAAAGCTGATGCAAACATGGTCGATTCTACCTTAACATGGCGTATAAATACACGATGCAGCGAGCGAGGAAGTGCATCCTTGCATTGTTCGGCGGCAACTCGCTCATCTCATCACCCCGGCTGTCACTCATTGCGTACTCCTTGTGATCGGATTGCATGTACTCCAATTATGGAGTAGTATGAAACATATGTGCTAGCTGATGGCTTCTAGGAGGTATCGATGCACTCGACAAACTATACTGATGTTTTTATTGAAGTCGCAGACGACTGCAAAACCGACGTTGGCAAACTCCCACCAGAAAAGCAAGTCAAGACCATCGCCGGCATGCAGTACGAGATGATTCATGACAATCCGTATCAATACACGTCCGATGACGTCCTGTTCGAGATTTATGCCATACGCAATGGCATACCCGAATCGGAACGAGACGACAAAAAAGCTGCGTTCTTTGGGAAAGGACAAGCTTGTCTTCGTTCGTCGCCGTTGGGAAAACTGTATGGGTGGGGCATTCATTTTGACAGCGAATCAAAAATTGCACTTTATGCACGGGAGTCAGAGGACTACAGGCGATTGCAGCACGACAGCACACTCAAGCATCTGAAAGCGATGAAAAGCTCCAAATAACGACGCTGGTCAATAGTCCGATGATCACGCGCATTTTGATCATCGTGCTGATCGGTATCTTGCTGGTCCTGTGACGCCGCGTCTCGACGTGTTCTCGCAGATCAGCTCTCGCCTCAGCTGCTCAAGACGATTCACTCGTCCTTGTCCAACACCACAGAAGCGACGAGCTATACAGTTTGTCGCTTCTGTGCGTTTTTACATCACACCGAATATCTTTATTAAATTAACTCTCAGTGAAGCTCTGTTATCGTCCCGTTGGCCTAAAGCTTGCTGAATCACGGTATGCGTAAACAACCTTCCCGTGGTAACCAGGAACGACCACATCTTCGGTCCGTCGCTCGGACGAAAACGATCGATGCCGGCTTCTTGCTCGGCGTGCAGCAGCCAGAGGCCAAAGCACAGCTCGCCTCACAAGATGGAGTATTGCTTGATACACTGATCGACACGTCCGTAGTTGACGCACGTGACCTTCCGTGGATCTCCATTGATGAGGCAGCGAGCCGTGATCTTGATCAAATTTCGGTCGCCGAAATGTTGGGGAATGGCACGACCTGCGTGCGAGTGGCCATTGCTGATGTTGATGCCTGGGTTCCCCAGAACTCGCCGCTCGACCGACATGCTGCTCGGAATGCCACGTCTGTCTTTACTGGTCTCGTAACCTATCCGATGCTTCCGGAGGCTCTCACCGTCGGACGCGTGTCCTTTAACGAGGGCGAGGATCGGCTCGCGCTGGTAGTTGAATTGATTGTCAGCCCAGATGGGTCCGTTCGATACAACCCGCCCTATCGTGCCTTGGTGCGCAACAGAGCACGACTGGATTACGAACAAGCTGGAGCATGGCTTGCGAATGAGACGGCTACGCTGCCACCAACTCCAGATGGAGCAACGGTGATGGAGCAGCTGCAGATGCATGAGGCGGCCGTGCGAGCGATGCGGGATCGTCGATTGGCCGGCGGGGCACTGGATCTTGTGCGTACCGAGATACGGCCTATCTTCGATGAAGACCTGGTCATCGATTTGAAAGTTGTTCTGCCGAACCGCGCGCGCATGATGATTGAGCATCTGATGGTCGCGGTCAACGCTGCTATCGCTGAATTCATGAGCGCCAGTAAACAGCCCTGGATTGCCCGCGCGCAGTCCACGCGAGATTGGGACGGCCTGATTGATCTTGCCGAGGAGTACGACTACGAGCTGCCCAACGAGCCTGACCGTATGATGTTCGGCGCGTTCGTTCATCATTTGCGTGAATCGGAACCCGATAGCTTTACACAAATCCAACCAACTATCGCGCGAATGCTTGGTGGCACCGAAGATCGCGTCATGCAGCCGGGCGAAGATGCACCGCCCCACTACGGCTTAGCTGTGAGCGGCTACACACGCGCGACCGCCCCGATCCGTCGGTATTCTGATTTGCTCGCGCAGCGCTTGCTGAAAGCGGCCATTTCAGAACAACCTACGCCGTACACCATCAGCGAGCTAGACGACCTAGTGGACCATTGCCGTGAGCGAGGTCGAGCCGCCGATACCGTTGAACGCGAAATGCTCAAAATCTATGGCACTGTACTCGCCCAGGGTCGTACCAATGAGATATTCGACGCGACAGTAACTAACGCCAACGACTACGGAGTGTGGGCGCGGCTTGACCTTCCCCCAGTAGAAGGTCGCCTTGTGGGAGCAGATGTTGGACTGGATCGAGGTGATCGCATCCGCGTGCGCGTGACACGTACGAACTGGGAGCGCGGATTCATCGACCTCGCGCTTGTGCCGTAGCGACTCCAACCATGGGGAACTTTCCAGCCAATCGTGATATAGCAAGCAACGAATATCTGTGGTTGGCTGGCTTAATACCAAGCGATTGATACAGCGGAAACCGCTTACAGCCAATCCTATCGGCAGATGGCCTTCACGGCACCAGCAGCACGACCATAGAGTGAAGACGCGTACAGGTGTTGCCTGTTACCACTACGCACCTGAAGTATTTATTGCGTTCCGTGCATTGCTTCATCGAGCCGAGTAATGGGACCACGCAGGCGATACCGCGTTCCCAGGTCGTCAAGCCGCGTATTATCGCGTTCAGTGACAGTCAGCTGAACCTCAACATCGGTGCGGATCGGCACAACTTGCTGCATTGCCGTCAAATATGGCTGTGCTTCGCGCAGGTTCGCCCCAATACGTGGAGGTAATGCATCGACATCCGCTAGCAGGACATCCAGGTTTGGGTAATCCGTGACAAGCTTGCGTGCGGTCTTTTCGCCAATGCCCTTAATACCCGGCAACCCATCCGATGGATCACCTCGGAGCGTCGCAAAATCGACATATCGGTGGGGAGGCACACCATACTTTTCCATAACGGCCACCGAGTCAAAAACTGCAACCTCGCCGACCCCTCGTATTGGCAGCAGCACACGGATAGTCGTGGCAAGACCATCATCGCGTACCAGTTGCAGCAGGTCTCGATCACCCGTCACAATGTCAACACGACTACCGGCTGGCTCACGCACACATAGCACACCAATAGCATCATCCGCTTCCCACCCTGGTGCTTCGGCTAGGGATGCACCAAACGCATGGAGTACATCGCGCAGCAGATTGAACTGTGGTGGAAGAGCTGGGGGATCGTCTGGTCGTCCAGCTTTATACCCCGCATACGCTGCGACTCGTGGAGCAGGCCTCCAATCGTGGTCAAAGACGTGGACAATGGTATCAGGACGATAGAAGGTCTGCAGGCGAGCAATCATATCAAGATATCCATGCACCGCATTAACAGGATGCCCGTCGCAATCAACAATAGTTGTCGGGAGAGCAAAGAACGCGCGATACATCAGGCTAGACGTATCAAGTAGCAGGCAATAGGTCATTGTTTGCTCCATGTCATGCGTCGCTGGTAGCTGGTTCACGTCGAGCATATCGAGGATAGAAATGAGACAAAGTTTACTTCTTCACTATATAGCCTATCATATCGTGCTAGCAGCCCTACTGCTGAGCTAGCGCCAAAGTCTGACTACAAACGAAGTCATGGTTGGATAATCGCAAAAATGCTACATCGCACAAATCAACACTGAAGTGTTCCCAGATGAATGCGTTGAGCTGTCGTCGTTATTCACTCATCTCAATCCATGCTTGACATCCTATCTGCGCCATACTATAGTGGGGTTAGATTTAATTATTCAACATGATTAATTAATTAGGCGAACTTCGCCACACCATCTTGGGCGTATTCACTATGATCGCTCGCCCGACACCAATAGGCACCAATAGTTCCACAGTTCGCTCGCATAATTTGCAGGCGATTTTGCTGACGATGCTGCGGCGTGATGTTGTGTCGCGCTCACGTCTTGCTGAGCTAACCAGCCTTTCGACGACAGCCATTACAAACATTGTTACCGGTCTCCTGCAACAAGGGATTGTTGTTGAAGAGGGGATAGAAGAAATGCGGGATCGGCGCGGAGCCGGTCGTCCGCGCACGGCTCTGCGCCTGGTGCCTGATGCTCGATTTGCGGTCGGTGTTCATATCGGTATCGGGAGCGTACGAGTTGGCCTCGCTGATCTGTATGGTCGTACTCGTATGTTTCCCGAACTGAGCTATCCACTTGATCAATCGCCGCACGCCGTGCTTACCGATACGGCGCGCTTGGTTCGGGATGGTATTGATAAAGCCGGGGTGCGCTACGAAGATATTGTCGGCGTGGGTGTCGGTGCGGCAGGACTTGTTAATCCGGAAACGGGTGTTAATCTGCTCGCGCCAAATCTTGGCTGGCAGAATGTTCCTGTTCGTGACATTGTTAGCCAACACCTTCGTCTTCCAGTGGTAGTGGACAATAACGTGCGCTCGATGGCATTGGGCGAGGCGCTGTTTGGAGCAGGCAAAGATGTGCATACACTCGCGTTTGTGTATGGGCGGATCGGTGTTGGCTCCGGATTCGTGATCGATGGCGAGCTGTACCATGGACGCGGCGCTACCGCGGGTGAAATTGGGCATACGACGATCATCCCAAATGGAGGCGCGCCCTGTCGCTGTGGCAACACAGGCTGTTTGGAAACATTGGTGTCTGAGCCGGTGGTGCTACGGCTGGCGGAAGCCATTACACAACGCGAGCCCAATGGAACATTAGCGACGTTCATGCGAAACGGCGACGGTTCCCTGCTGGATCAGGTGTTTGCGGCTGCCCGAGCTGGTGATGCTGCAACTCAGGCGATGCTGGACGAGCGCGCGTACTACATGGGGATTGCGCTGGCCAACCTTGTCAATACCTTCGCTCCAGATGTCGTCATCCTTGGCGGCATGTTTGCTCAAGGGGCTGATGTATTAATGCCAATGATCGAAATAACCATGCGCCAGCGTGCTTTCGCTGAAAAAAGTGAAACGACCAACTTGCTCGTTACCAGTTTTGGACCACAAGCAGGCGTTGTGGGAGCTGCTGCGCTCGCCCTTAATGCATGCTTTTATCGTCAGGCGGAAATGCTATGACCGAATCCCGCACCACGGTCGCCTTTGTCACCCTTGCGCGCGCCACGTTTGATGCAGCGTACGCACGAGAAATTCGGCAACGCTCGATAACAGCGCTTGAACAGCTGGGGAATGTCACGGTTATCACTCCCGATGATGTGCTGATTGAGCCGGATGAGGCGCGACAACTTGGCCACCAGTTCGCGGCGCAACAACCGGATCTGCTGATCATTCAAAACGGGACGTTCGCGCTGGGCAACCTGGCGATCGAGCTAGCACAGGCTGTATCCGCGCCACTGTTACTATGGGCGGTTACCGAACCAGGTATGGATGGCGGTGCCCTTCGATCCAACGCGCTGGTTGGATTGAACGTCAACTCAAGTAATTTGTACAAGCTGGGCTTTCGGCCCCGCTACATCTACGGATTACCAGAAGCGGTAGAAATCCAGACTGCGCTGCGGCAGTCGTGCCGCGTGGCCGGAGCGATTGCCACATTACAACGCGCAAAGATTGGGCTGATCGGAAGCCATGCGATCGGCTTTGACAATCTCGATATCAACAAGCTCGCGCTCCGCCAACAGTTCGGCGTTGAAGTCCAAACAATCGGGCTGGAGCAGGCATTCAATGCGGCACATTCGCTTGCCGACGACAAAGCCGAGGCTGCTCGGAATGAACTTGAAGCGTTGTATCCGCAACGTAATGAGGTACAGGGCGAGCCGATGGAAAAAATGGCGCGTCAATTTGGCGGCTTACGGCAGATCGCCAGCACAAACACGTTGAGCGGAATGGCCGTACGTTGCTGGCCGGAGTGGGCTACCGAATATGGCATCGCGGCATGCGGCTCGGTGTCCGCCTTGAATAGCATCGGCCTGACGACCGGCTGTGAAGGCGACGTGGATGGTACCGTAACAATGCTGCTTGGACAGGCGCTTACCGGAGAGCCTGCATTCTTGACCGATTTTATCACGGCTGAGGTCAAAGACAACACCGGCTACTTCTGGCATATCGGATGCGCTGCCTGCCAATTGTCGGCGCGGGACGAGTCGCGGACGTTGCAAAGCCATTTCGCAGGAGGCAAAGGCGTTACAGCAGGCTTTACGCTGAAACCGGGACGCATCACCATTGCGCGCATCAGCCATGA
>JASKZZ010000304.1 GCA_030147335.1 Herpetosiphonaceae bacterium
CGCGCCCTTGTACGCCATGAACAGCTTGAGACTGGTCACACCCCACTCGACGCACTGCGGAATCTCGGCCATGATTGTATCCGGCAAATCAGTGATTGCGAGGTGAAAGCCGAAATCAATCGCAGCCTTGCCCTCGGCGCGCCCTTGCCACATATCAAATGTTTGGCGAAGCGTCGCCCCTTTGGGCTGGATTGCAAAGTCAATATGCATGGTGGTGCCGCCGAACGCTGCCGCCCGGTGACCGGTAAAAAAGTCGTCGGACGAGACGGTACCGCCGAAGGGCATGTCCAAATGCGTATGCACGTCGATGCCGCCCGGAATGACGTACTTGCCACTCGCGTCGATGGTGGTATCGCCCTTCAAGCCATGCCCGATTGTCACGATCTTCTCGTCTTCAAGCAGCACATCGGCCTGGTAAATATCACTGGCAGTAACGATTGTGCCGCCTGCTATCACGGTTTGCATCATGTTGCTCCTTTTGATGCAGATCTTAGCTATCAGTCAACATCGGACTCGGAACCTACACTTGGGGTAGAACAAAGCCTAGAGCATTGAACACAAGGGGAAGCGCCAAGATTAAGCACTCGCCTTAACCCGACTTGGCGTGACGTTCTCCTGGCTGCGAATGGCTGAACTCGCTGCAAATGACGGAATAATCTCCTGCCCATACACCTCAACCGTGGCTTCCTCGTCGCCGCTCATCAGGTAAATATTGAACTGGTCAACACCCAAGTCTGCTAGCTCGCGTAGCCTGCGCTGCTGCTCCTCCACAGGCCCGACAATGCAAAAGCGGTCCACGACATCATCGGAAACGAACTGGCCGTTGCTGCTGCCGACCTCGGCGTGATGCAGGTAGTTGTAGCCGGTGCGATTACGCACGTAACCAGTCAACTCCTGGGGCAGATCGGCGGGATCGTAACGCGCGATCAGATCCATGACATGATTGGAAACCAATGCCGGAAACCAACGCACGTGTTCGCGCGCCGTAGCCAGATCATCGGAAACCCACACAGGCGCGGCTGCCATAATTTTGATGCTTGTGGGATCGCGACCAACCGCTTCGGCGCCTTGGCGCACAAAGCCCATGCACCAGGAAATAAGATGCGGATCGGCGAATTGCAGGATGACGCCGTCGGCAACGCGACCGGCTAACGCCAGCGCTTTGGGACCGTACCCCGCTACCCACACTGGTAGCTTTGGGACGGCGCCGTTCTGCGCCGCCCACGGTAGCCTTATCTGCTCGTCTTCGTAACTGATCGACTCGCCTTGTGCCAACGCCTTGATATCACGGATCGATTGCTCCATCTGCGCCAATGTCGTCGGTTTCTTGCCCAGCACACGCCGCGAGCTGTCGCCACGCCCAATGCCCAGCACCATGCGACCACCGGACACAAGGTTGAGCGTTGCAAGGACACTGGCCGTAACAGTGGGATCGCGTACTGCGGGATTGGTGACACAGGTACCCAACTGCATGCGCTTTGTATTGACCGCCATCATTGTCAGTATCGGGTAGGGTTCTAGCCACAGCACATGCGAGTCAAATACCCACCCGTACCCGAAGCCGGCGGCCTCTGCCTGCCGCGTCAGCGATACCGCGCGCTCCGGCGCCATGTCGAGCTTGAGGGTAATACCAAAATCCATAGCAAGCTCCTTGGGAACAGTGATAGCTGTCAGCTACCACGAACAACAAAGACCCAATTATGTACAAACCATGAGACAGGAAGCCGAAACGTCGATTAATTCAATTGTTCAGCACTTCGTGGAACGTACCGAATGAAGCTAATCTTCAACGATGGAGCTGATAAAGAGGACAAACGACCAATACCCAAAGGGCATTGGTCATCAGTCGTACGCGAGTCAGCCCTGACTACTGCCCAGTTGCCATATTCCAGATTTCATGCGTGTACGCCGACTCGTCTGCGGCTGCCTTGATGACCCCGAACTTCAGCGCGGTTTCAGCGCCACGCGTAAACAGGCTGGGCTCCATGTAGCCGATCTTGGTATTTTTGTTAATCGGATCGCCCCATACCAGCTTGTTGACCTCGTCCATTTGCCACTGCTGCGCTTCACGCGTCATCACGCCGCTGGCATCATTTTTTAGCATAATATCCACGCAGGCGGCGGAATTATCGCGGCAATATTCCCAGCCTTTGAACGACGCACGCAGAAAGCGCGCGGCAATATCCTTGTTCTTTGGATCGGCATTGAGCCACTCTTCGCTCACAAAGAGCCCGTCCTCGGGCATCGCTGTTTCTTCTTTGTTGTAGTCGATGATGTTAAGCTCGTCAATGGTGTGGCCCGCGCTGAGCACCTGATACAGTTCGTTGTACGTCATCGCCGCCGCCGAGTCAACTTCTTTGTTCAACAGCAGGTTCATATCAAACGGCTGCTGCACCAATGTAAGATCGGTATCTTTGTTGAGGTTGTACTTCGCCAATGTTGCCAGCAGATTATACTCATTGCCGCCAAACCAGACCGCGACCTTCTTGCCCTTCAGGTCTGCCGGTGTGGCGATGTTGGTATCCTTCCATGACAGCTGGCGCATTCCGGCGAATGAATACACTTGGGCAATGTTAACCAACGGTGTTCCTTGCTCGCGTGTCGCCAGCAAGCTTGCGAGCCAATTGACGCCAAACTCGGCCTGACCGCTTGCCACCACTTGCTCGGGCACAATATCCGGGCCGCCCGGCTTGATCGTCAAATTAAGATTTTCAGCCGTGTAGTAGCCTTGATCTAATGCCGCGTAGAAGCCCGCGAACTGAGCCTGAGCTACCCATTTGAGCTGGAGGCTTACATTATCTGCTTGACCGCTGGCCGTACTCGCTGCTGTTGATGACGCTGTCGTCGCTGCGGTGGTGGCAGACGCAGCCGATGGCGCCGTGGCAACCTCGGGCGAACCACAAGCAGCGAGAATGCTGCTCAATACCAACACCGCGATGAAATTAAGCCGTTTCTGAAGTTGCATAGATGGCCTCCATAAGCACGCTGCGACTGTATCGTTCTTGAAGTAGGGAATGAGTCGTCGCACCTCCTTCGCTCGTGGTATTAAGTTACGCGACACTGCCGCAGGGCTGCTATGCCCGGAGCAAACTGAAAGCGACAAAACTGGAATATAGCAG
>JASKZZ010000324.1 GCA_030147335.1 Herpetosiphonaceae bacterium
CCGATTTCGCCAGGCGTGCCGTTCATCACCGACAGCACCACAAATGAAAAGTACGGCCCGCCGCCAACCCCTGCCGCACCGACACGGTCGCGCTCCGATGGCCATGCTTGATCGTCAGGATGCGTATGATAGCAGCCTACGATGTCGAGATCTCGACGCAGTGCCGCGCGCTGTGCCCTAAGATACGCTTGCGGCGAGATATAAAAGCGGTCGTGGAGTGAATGAGCCGACTCGTCATCGGTGAGCGCGACATCGCTGGTCCACTCATTCGCCACCGGCAGCGCCTCAACCGCAACGCGTCCCTCCTCCTCCAGCTTGCCAATCAACAAACCGCAGCACTCGTTGGGATAGCTCTCGCTGCCTTCACGATGCATCGTTTGCAGCGCTCCATTGGTTAATGTCAACATACACATACCATCGTACTTCTACGCTCAACTCTCGGCTTGCAGCCCTCATCATTCAGTCGGATCAAATACCGTCACCTGCAACGCACTCATGGCCGGTCTCGTCCCAAAACGGATCGCTCAAATACTTCGCGGCGCTGTCACACAGTATGGTGACGACAACTCCCGAGGTAAGCTGACGAGCAACTTTGAGCGCTGCCGCAACATTCGCCCCAGCCGAAATACCGACGGGCAACCCTTCAATCCGACCCAGACACCGCGTCATATCGTATGCTTCTTCGGTTGTCACCTCAATGATTGAATCGTGGGCATGTTGATCATAGATGCCCGGCACCATCGATGTTGTGGCCATATGCTTGATGCCTTCAATCGCATGGAGCGCACCATCGGGCTGCATGCCCAACAGCTTAATCGAAGGCTCCAACTCGCGCAAACGCCGCGCCGTGCCCATAAATGTCCCGCTGGTGCCAAGGCCTGCCACAAAATGCGTCACGCGGCCTTGTGTCTGCGCCCAAATCTCGGGTCCGGTTGTTTCGTAATGCGCCTGCACATTGGCAGGATTGTTGTATTGATCCGGATAGAAGAATTGATCCGGCTGCTCCACGACCAGCTTACGAATCGTTCTGATCGCGAGGTCCATGCCCTCAGATGCATTGGTCAAAATGACTTCGGCTCCAAGCGCACGCAGCAGCCGTTTACGCTCGGGACTAGCATTAGCCGGCATTGCGACCGTCACGCCGTAGCCGAGCGCTGCGCCAACTGTCGCATACGCAATGCCGGTGTTACCGCTGGTAGCGTCCGCGATCCGCATCCCTGGTCGTAGCGATCCCGAACGCTCACCAGCGCGAATCATCCATAAAGCCGCGCGATCCTTGACCGAGCCGCCGGGATTGTACCATTCGGCCTTGGCGTAGACCTCAACAGCTGACGGCAGACCCGCCGTGATATGTTCCAGCTTGATCAAAGGCGTATTGCCCACCAAGCCAATGATTGAAGTTGGTTTACCTACACTGACACGCTCGTGCTCGTATGTGGCGATCATGGACACCTTTCCTGGTCATCACTTACTTTATGATAGCATAGAGCGTGGTTTTGTGCGGCTCCATGACTCACTAAGCGCAGACCAGAAGCATAGAATATAGACTGTTTCCATAGCTAATCCATGGTGCTGCTACGCTTGTTGTCGCGCCTGCCACTCATCGCGGAACACGCCCATATAGACAAAATCAATATACTCCCCGGCGCTCCAAACGTGTTTACGCAGCCGCCCCTCCTCGACAAAGCCACACGCTTGATACGCTCGTATGGCGCGCTCGTTGGTTCCGTTGACCGTCAACAGTACGCGGCGCATGTTGCGCAGCCGGAACGCGTAGTCAAGCAGCACATTGAGCGCATCACGCCCGTAGCCACGCCCCCAATACGCTTTATCGCCGATGGCAATGCCGAGCATACAGGTATGTGCAATATCATCAAATCGGAACAACGCGCATTGTCCAATAAACACGCCGTCGACCTCGATACCGAACCGTGTACCGTCACGTCCACCTCTGCTCGCTTCAGCACCGAACTCTGCTTGCAGCCGCTCCAACGATTGCGGTATTGGCGGATCACCTCCACCAGCTAGTTCCACCTCGACATCATTGTTGAACTCGCATAGCCGCGCCAGATCGTTACGGGTTATGGATCGCAAAACAACTTTCTGACCTTTGAGCATATACATCGTTCCTTTGTTATCTCGGTTCGCCGGCGTTTTAAGCACAGTTGGATGTGATGCGTGCCAGCCACTTGTTACGCGTTGGCCTGGACTTCCGCCTCGCCCAGCAGCAGCTCAAGGATTTCGAGCGCCACCGCTTTGTCGAGCGGATGGTTGCCATTACCACATTTGGGGCTTTGTACACAGCTCGGACAGCCTTCAGCACACGGACAATCGCGCAGCAAATCCCGTGTCATGCGCCACCACGTTTCCAGCTCCATATACCCTAGCTCACTAATCCCAACACCGCCGGGCACCCCGTCATAGATAAAAACTGTCGATGCATCGGTGTCGGGATGCCAGGCCGTTGAAACACCGCCAATGTCCCAGCGGTCGCACATGGCAAGCAGCGGCAATAATGCAATCATCGCATGTTCGGCGGCGTGCAGGCCTCCTGGTAAATCACGCTGGGCAAGCCGAATACGGTCCGCCATTGGACGCGGCAACGTAAACCAGACCGCGTGCGTTACAAACTGCTGCGGAGGTAGATCCAGCTCATGATCGCTGATAACTTCTTCTTTATATAATGCTTTGCGTCGATAGCCCACCACGGTCCGCCG
>JASKZZ010000357.1 GCA_030147335.1 Herpetosiphonaceae bacterium
GATTCATCGCTGTTGCAATCTCACGATTTGATAGGCCAGCAAAAAATTTTAGCGTGATGACATGCTGTTGCTCCAGGCTGAGGAAGTTGAGCGCCTGAGCTAGGATTGTTTGTTGATCGTGAACCTGTTGTAGCGCAACAGCAAATTTGCGTTGAGGAGATTGAAGTGGTTGTCCCCAGGTTGCCATAACATCTTGCCGCTGTTGTTGAGTAAGAACATCGCTTGCAATTGTGTAGAGCCAAGCCGCAAACAAACTGTCGCTCTGGTATTCAAACGTCGAAATGTTTTGCCATGCTTTGACAAACGTTGCCTGAACGCATTGTTCGGCTCGTCCATGACTATTGAGTCTTTGGTAGCAGTAGCGCCGAATAGGTGGAGCATACCTGTTGTATAACATTTTCAGCGCGCGAAAATCCCCAACTTTCGCTTGACTAATCAGTATTGGTAAATCAAATTCTCGTTCCATGCGATCCCTCGTTCCTGACAGTGGCTGAACGTAGCAAAAGGAGGTTAGGTTATCGTCGGGGGTTACGATACTGTTTTGCTGGTGTACTACCATTGAAACACCTATAACACATGTCGTCAATTACACTAAAGGATTATTTGTGAAGCTATGTAGTAGAACGATACATTGATAGTTGACAAGGGGTTTTGGGGCTATGTCGTCAATTGACAAGGATATATTGTTGTTTTTCTGTTGTTTGATATCTTTTTGACTTCAATGGTTGACAATTGACAAGGACTTTAATGATACACTTTTCCTGTACGTTAAGTTTTGCGAGGTTTTATGGTTGATGAGTTGCTCAAAGCGTCGCAAGCAGCACGTTACCTTGGTGTAACCCGGCAACGCATTTATGAGCTTGCGCTGGTCGGAAGATTAGGGCAACGAATGGCCGGCTACTGGGTTTTTTCTAAAGCTGAACTTGATCTGTATCGTGAGCAACGTACTGATAACCATGGTGGACGGCCTAGCCATAAGCAAGGGCGAGCAACTGCTGACGAGAACGGACGGCAACACGTGGAGGCGCGCGAACCACGAAAGCAGGGAGCGGTCGAACAATATCTTGAGGCAGCCTTACGTTATGTTGCGGTGCAGCCGCTGTCGTCAGGCGGCTATGTTGGGGCGTCGCTTGACTTTCCCGAGCTTAACACGTTTGGCGTAACGCGCTCAGAATGCGTTAACTGCTTACAGATAGAGTTGGAACGGCTGATCCGCGAAAAGCTTCGTCTTGGTCAGCCCTTGCCCGCCATCGACGGTGTCACGTTGTCACCGGCAGATGAAGCCGCTTGATACACATTTTGCCCAAACTCATGGTCCGGCTGGAAATGTATTTTCACGACCGCAACGGTTTGGAGCAATTTTATTGACGACGCTTCTAAATCGCGCCATACTACCTCACAGAGTCGACAGTTTACCCAAAAGGAGGTCGTGTGCCCCAATCAATACAAACATATCGTCTTGAAAATGGGTTGTCCGTCGTGGTGGAGCCAATGCCACATCTTCGCTCGGCTGCCTGGACATTGCTGCTAACCGCAGGGTCGGCTACCGATCCGCAAGGACAGAGTGGCTCGGCCCAGTTGTTAAATGGCATGATTTATCGCGGCGCTGGAGAGCGAGACGCTAAGGCTTTATCGAATGCGCTTGATGATCTAGGTGTGCAGCGTGGTGGTGGTGTCGGCGTTGAATATACAACATTGAGCGGCGCGCTGCTTGCCGATGATCTTGAAGCTGCGCTTGCTGTGTATGCCGATATTGCTCGTCGACCGCAGCTGCCGGCGGATGAGCTGGATGCCGAGCGTGCGCTTGCATTTCAGGCGATCCAATCGCTCAACGATAATCCTAATCAGAAGCTGTTTATTGAACTGAGCAAAGTATATTTTGGGGGGCCGTTCGGTCGCTCAACATTGGGCGAGATCGAGGATTTGCAGCGTATCGATCATGCCGCGATCCAGGCGGATCACAGTGCGCGCTATCGGCCAGCTGGTGGTATTTTGGCAGTTGCCGGCGGTGTTGAGCCGGAACGCGTGCGTGAAACGGCGGAGCGGCTGTTTGGTGACTGGCAAGGAGCGCCGCCAGCGCTGGAAACGCCGCAGGCACGGACGCAGCCGCACTACCAGCATCTACAGCAGGACACCAATCAAACCCAGATTGCGGTGGCGTATCCGTCGCGCTCATTGAATGACGAGCACTATTATCACGAGCGGCTTGCGTTGAACATCTTGTCGGGCGGTATGGCATCGCGGCTATTCACCGAGGTTCGGACCAAACGTGGCCTGGTTTATACCGTATTTGCCGCGCCGAGGGTATTCAAAGGTCTTGGCCTTGTTCTTGGTTATGCCGGTACGCAGCCGGACCGCGCGCAGGAATGTGTGGATGTGCTGCTTGGTGAGCTGCGACGAATTAGCCAGGGTGTTACGCAGGACGAACTGGACCGCGCTCGGACGGGGTTGCTTGCGGCGTTGGTCATGCAGGGTGAGTCAACGGGCGCGCGAGCGGGAGCAATGGCCAGCGATATGTACCTGATCAATCGGCCTCGTTCGCTGGACGAGATTCGCGCAGCAGTTGACGGCATCACGCTTGAGTCGCTCAATCAGTATTTGGCACAAAACCCGCCGCATGATTTTGCAGTTCTAACGCTTGGCCCGTCGCCGGTTGAAGTCAGCAACGGATAACGAAGGTTCAAAGTTCTTTCGGTTCTTGGTTCTCATTTTGATGGAGCAGCTATGCGATACGACCACCATACATTGTCGAACGGTCTCACAATCGTTGGCGAATATAACGAAGATGCGCAGTCGCTTGCGGTCGGCTTTTTTACTCGTACCGGCTCGCGTGATGAAACGCCCGAGATTTCGGGTGTCAGTCATTTCCTTGAACATATGATGTTTAAGGGCAGCGAACGGCGGTCGGCAGAAGCAGTTGACCTGGAGTTCGACGCGATGGGAGCGCGTTACAATGCGTTCACGTCCGAGGAAAACACGGTTTACTACGGTGCGGTGTTGCCCGAGTTTCAAGAGCGAATGATCGATTTGCTGGCTGATATTCTGCGGCCTAGCTTGCGTCAGGACGATTTTGATACTGAGAAAAAGGTGATCTTGGAAGAGATCGCAATGTACAAGGATCGACCGCAGCGTGTCGTGTACGAGATTGCCCGAGAAACATATCATCACGGGCATCCGCTCGGCAACAGCGTGCTTGGTTCGACGGAAAGCATTACGGCGCTTCAGCGTGATCAGATGCTGGCCTATTTCCAGCGCCGATACGCGCCCAATAACATGGTCGTCGCGCTAACTGGCAAATATGATTGGGAAGCGGCAATTGCTCAGATCGA
>JASKZZ010000367.1 GCA_030147335.1 Herpetosiphonaceae bacterium
GCATTGCGAAAATCTGCGCTTCGTCCGCTTGCATCGGTCAGACGGCCTTCACCAAGCACACCCAGCAGCACATCAAACACCTCGCGGTGCGCTTTTTCCAGCTCATCAAACAACACCACGCAAAACGGCTGCTCTCGTACACGTCGGGTCAACTCACCGTCGCTGTCGGGCTTCCACGCGCTGCCGAGTAGCCGTGGCAGCGCGTCAGCAGAGGCATACTCGCCCATGTCAAAGCGTACCATGCGGTCACGACTACCAAATAAAAACTCAGCCAGCACCTTTGCAGCTTCGGTTTTACCCACGCCGGTCGGCCCAACGAAGAAAAAACTGCCGAGTGGCTTCTGCGGATCATTGAGACCTGCTTTGATCACGGTTACCAGATCAACCATCGCGTCAACCGCATCGGGCTGACCCAGCAGTCGCTCCCCGAAAAATGCACGAACCTCTGGCACGCGCATTTGCAATTCGTCGGACAACAAGAACGAAGGCAGGCCGGTGGCGCGGGTAAAGCTAGCGATGGCGTCATTGCGACTAATGGTTCGCAGCGGGGTACTGCGTTCCTGACCAGGTAAAGCATCACGCGCTATCTGCTCCAAAAACCGCACTGCTTTGCCTGGAAAAGCGCGATACGGCATGAAGCGGCGGGTAAGCTCAATCACAGCTGTTGTAGCGCTTGGATCGATGCTGAGGTTGCGGGCAGTTTCAATGCGTCGAGCGGTTGCAGCAACAATCGCTTGGGTATCGGCGTCGTCCGGCTCGGGCACGTCAATGCGCTGAAATGCGTTAATAAAGCTCGGCTCGGCTTTCGCGCTCGCTTCACAGCCTTCCGGCGTACACTCACAAATAATCGTGAGTTCACCGCTTTCTATGTAAGGACGCAGGAAACGGCCCATATTATTGTCACTGCCACTCCAGCGCCCTGCCACAATAATTTCATACGGGTCGGCCATAAACAAAATGTGGCGCTTTTTACGGGTCTGCGAAACCAGCGCTTGAGCACGGCCCTGCCACTCACCGGTGTATTTCATGCCGGCGATCAAATTATTGGCCGTAACAAACCAGACTTCGCGTCCCTTAAGCGTATCCGCCACATTTCCCAAGCGAATTCGTTCAACGACCTCATGCAGCAGCGCTGTTTTTCCAACATCGGCCCTGCCTGTCAGCAGCACACTGTTCATGGTCTCAGAGGCCAGGATCGTCAACAGTTGCTCAACCAGTGCTTCGCGGCGGTCGGCTCGTCCAAGTTTACTATGTGCAGCTTGTTCGGTGAGATTAAGACCGCACAGCCGCAGCACGTCTTCCTGCTCGGAGGAACCGCCTGATTCGTCATCGCTCTCGGGCGTATCCGGCACCGGAATAACAATGGTTTCAATGCTTTCGGTTCCGACAATATCGGATTCAATAATCTCGCGTGACTTCCACTTACGGGCAACATGAACCAGCGCCTCACGCGCCTGCGCCTCAATCTGCTCAGCTTCGTTAACAACAACGTGCAGCTTGTCGATGCGCGGTGCTGTCACAACGTAGCGCGTACCACGACTACTCTGCTCAGTTGAAACCAACACGTTGACCGTGATCGGAATGGGTGCTTGCGGCTGCTTGCTGCGAGGCGTTAGCTCAACCCCGATTGGACGCAGCTGCTGTGCTTCGTTATAGATTGGCAGTTCCCACGAACGACGGCGCGCTTGCCTCGCATACTCGATCATCTTGTGACGGATGTCGGCAAGTACCGCCTCGTGCGTCTTGGCAAAGCCATTGACATGCAGGCCCAACACCTGCGCCCGCACCGTTCCATCGGGCTGTTCTTGAATGAACAAGCGAAAAGAAAGCTCCATAGCCGGAGTATAGGCGACCCATATCTATGGCGTCAATAACATAATTGTTTGTCGTTAATCAGCTTCCGCTATACTTATCGCGGAAACTAAGCAACAAACCCTGCTACAATCAACCACAGACCTGTTTCTTGGAGCGTTGCTTCCGAGAGCGGATAGGAGCATGATAATGGCTGAAGTACCACCGTTCGAGCGCTGGCGTCCACACCCATGGCATGGATTAAGCGCCGGTAGCGCGCCACCGCGCATGGTTCAAGCGTATATTGAAATCACGCCCTTCGACCCGGTCAAATACGAGATCGACAAGGCAACCGGCTATCTACGGGTGGACCGTCCTCAGCGCAGCTCGTCATTGCCGCCCGCACTGTATGGCTTTATTCCGCGTACGTATTGTAGTAAGCATGTTGCGGCATTATCGCCTGGCACAATAGATGGCGATGGCGATCCGCTCGATATTTGTGTCTTGAGCGAACGCCCAATTACGCGCTCAGAGGTTTTGCTGAGCGCGCGCGTTGTTGGCGGCCTGCGTCAGATTGACCATGGCGTTGCCGACGACAAGATTATTGCAGTGCTGGAAAACGACAATATATGGGGAAACGCAACCGATCTTGCCGACATTCCCGAACGACTCATCGAGCGGCTGCGGCACTACTTCGCTACCTACAAGCTTGTGCCGGGCGATGACTCGCCGGTTGTGGTGCAGGAAGTGTATGGTGCTTTGGCAGCCGAGCAGGTAGTAACAGCAGCGTTACAGGACTACCTGGACAAGTTTGGCGAGTGAGGCGCGTTACATTTGTATAGAATTAAACCACACCAGGATCAGCCAAAAGCTGATCCTGGTGTGCTTCGTGAGCTTGATGTTTAGTCGTTGCCGAATAAGTTGCCAAGATTGCCAAGACCACCTTGGCTACCGCCGCCATTACCGGCACGGGGCAAGTAGTTCGCGATCTTCTTCGCCAGGTTCATAGCCGGCATTGTTTGTAGCCATACCCGTCCAGGTCCACGCAGTGTCGCAAGGAACAAGCCCTCGCCGCCAAACAGGATATTGCGGAAGCCACGCACCATCTCGATGTCGAACTGAACGGTCGGCTCGAACATCGCGACGTGGCCGGTATCGACCTTGAGTACCTGTCCAGGCTCCAGCGTGTACTCAACGATCTCGCCGTCCAGCTCGGCAAAAGCAACGCCCGGCCCTGTCACGCGCTGCATGATAAAGCCTTCGCCGCCAAAGATACCCGAGCCAAGATTGCGACGGAAATGCATTTCCAGCGACACCGTTTTTTCAGCACACATAAAAGCGTCTCGCTGCATAATCATCGACTGCCCAGCGCCAAGATGCAGCGGAATGATTTTGCCTGGAAACTCCGAGGCGAAGGACACCAAGCCACGACCACCTTGTACCGTGTAATCAACAATAAACAGCGACTCGCCCGAAACCGCGCGCTTGAGCATACCGCCGAGCATACCGCCAAGTCCACCGCCACCACCGGCATTGGTATTCATCACCACGTTACCGCTCATCCAGGCCATGCCGCCGGTCTCAGAAAATAATGTCTGCCCCGGTTCAAGTTGGATAATAACTGCCTGCATGGTTGTACCAACGATCTGGTAGTCCATGCCAGTTTTGCCCTCGCCGCTTGCAACCACTGTTGGATCTGGCAGATCAAGGCGCTGACCCGGTTGCTGCTGGAAGTCACTCGTTCCATTGCCGCCTTCGTTAAACATTCTTGTTGGTCCAGTAGCGGCCGCTACCGGTTGAGCCGTTGCCGTCGGTGTGCCACAGTTGGTGCAAAACCGCATACCAGCTTGCATAGGTGTGCCGCAGTTTGAGCATTGCATCGCCATATCTCCTTTGTTGGTTGTGTATGAAGCTTAAATGCAGGGACGCCCGGATAGGTTGATTTGTTGCATGTGAGTGGGGCGTATGGCGAGTATAGCACGGCGTCAGGACACTGAGAACCCCTTGAACAGAGAGTTCTCGTCGTCCAAACGATGCCTAAATAATATAGTGTGGGACTATGCGGGCTGCTGGTAACGATTGTGGAATGAACGGCACTAGGCTTGAATAGTTTTCTCAAGAACACCTACAATCCGAGCTTGAACCGTCTCCGGATTGCTTTCAGCGGAGATAACATGCAGCAAGCCGGTGCGCTGATAATATTCAAGCAGTGGCTCGGTTTCGGCTTCATACGCGTGCAGCCGTTCCACGATCACCTGCGGCTCGTCATCGGGCCGTGTAGCAAGCCGCCCACCGAGACGCACACACGCATCAACGCTTACCGTGTCGTCGATGTGCAGCGGAAACGGCTCGCCCAGCCCTTCACACATTCTGCGCCCACCCAGCCGACGAACCACCTCATCGTCGTCAAGGCTTAGAGCTACCACAGCTGAGATCGGTCGACCAAGCCGTTGTAATAGCTTGTCCAGTGCCTCTGCTTGCGGCACGGTACGCGGGAAGCCATCCAACAAGAAGCCTTGATTGGACGACAACCGTAGTAAGCGCTCGGTCACAAGCGCGATCATCACATCATCCGGCAGCAGTGCTCCGGTTTCAAAATACGACTCGGCGAGCAGTCCCAGCGCTGTTCGTTTAGCAACCTCGTCGCGCAGCATCTGGCCGGTTGCCAGCACATGCAGCGGATAGCGTGCTTTAAGCAACCGTGATTGTGTGGATTTACCTGCGCCGGGCGCTCCCATCAAGATAATATGCTGCGGCTGTGACATTGCTCGACCTCATGTTATGACATTAAGCTGCTATCTCGTCGCTACGATACCAATGTTCCATACCACCGTCAAACCGTTGCATCCTGCTGCCAACCAAGCGTTATCGATCACAGCA
>JASKZZ010000383.1 GCA_030147335.1 Herpetosiphonaceae bacterium
AGACTTGTGGCTGTGCTTGAAAGTCACCACCCGGAAAGACAACAACTCTGCCGTCCTTTTCAACCACAAACACATTACCGTCGGCGCTATGTGTTAGAAACAGCGGACGGCGCAGGCCACTTGCCACCTCTTCCAACCCCAGCTTGACTCGCGCCGGATCAAACGGCTGTGCCGCTGCCGGCTGTGTAGCACTTGCATCTGTCGCTGCTGTTGAAGCTTGTGATTCAGCTGTAACCGAAGCACTTGCCGATGAAGCACCGGCTGTTGGCACAAGCGACGCCTCAAGGCTTGCTTGCACCGTTGTTTGCTGGAGATCAGGATTGCGCGCGATCTGCTCTTCGGCTCCTTGCTCCGCTTGCTCGCTACCACCACAGGCGGCCAACACGATCATCAGCGCCACCAAAACTATCTGCCATTGAACTCTGCGCTTAACCACCAGTACGCTCCTATCGCCTCGGGAATGCGTTGTTACATGACATGCATGAGCAGAAATCTGCTGCTGCATATATCTTTGTACTTTTGATGGTAGCGAGATTACTCAACGTGGTCAAATTGACGATGGCCGAGGTGACACCGTACGCAATCGTGTGTCAATGTCATACTATTACTTTTGCGTCCGGTTGTAGCTGACATTGCGGGGGAAGCGTTATCAAACATTCAGCTGAAGGAGCAAAAGGTTTTGCTCCACAAAAACTAGATCGCCAAATGATTTGCAAGCGCACTGTAACACAACCAAGGCCGTGGACGGCAATCAAAACAACGGCTACTCAAGCATCGAACTCGCCCAACGCGCCCAGTTGCCACCCATCACAAGCGCAACGTCTCCATCGCTCCAGCCCGAAGTACGCAGCGCGTCGCCAATACACGGAAGATCGGCGATTGAGTCGATGCCCTCGGGTATTCCTTCAACGCCAAAGCCGCCGTCAAAGTCGGAGCCGATGCCAACGTGCCGTACATCACCGGCAAGCTCACATATATGCTCGATATGCCGTACCACGGCTGAAAGCGGCGTCTTTGACTTGGGATCGTCGCGCTTGAAGTCGGCAACCAGAAACGGATTGCCTAGCACAACACCGATCACGCCGTCACGCTCCACAATCGCTTTAATCATGTCATCGCTCAGGTGCCGATCAGTGGGAATAAAGGCGCGACAGTTCGCATGTGATGCCAGCAGCGGCCCGTCAAATAGCTCAAGTGCGTCCCAAAAGCTTTCTTCTGCCATATGGCTCATGTCCAGCGCCAGTCGATGCTCGTGCAACGCAGGGATTAACACACGACCAGCAGCGGTAAGTGGACCCGGCACGCCCGTTCCTCCGCTATACCGCGTTCCGCTCCAGGCTGGCCCGACAATTCGCAGTCCCGCCTCATACCACGCTGCCAGCTCCCCAACATCACGAATCGGGTCCGCTCCTTCCATCAATGGCACCAAACCCGGCTGCGCGCCCGTTCCTGCCAGTGCCTGATCAAGCTCAGTCCGTGTGCCGATCAGCGCAATCTCACCCGAGGCCGCGAGTTCATGGTAATAGCGTAGCTGTGCCCAACCCTGCGCGTTGGCCTCCTCGGGAGAGGCATAGGTCGGACCAATCAGATTGAACACCGTTCGTGGACTTTGGACAAAGATCGTGCCAAAAACAACGCGAATATCCGCCGAACGAATCTCAGGCAATGTCACAGTTGATGTTTCACCACGTCCCGCCGCCGCTACTCCAGCTTCGGAGCGACGTAATGCGTCAAGCGGCAGCCGCAGATCAGCGCCCATGCCTACAGCGTTAAATGCAAGGTCAAGATGTGCATCAATCAACATATATGTCATTGCAAGTCAAACCTCACAAATCGTAGTCAGTCAGCCGGAAGGACGATGCGAGACCCACGACCTGCAACCCTTGACCCTTTGTTATGCTTGAACCTGTGGAAACGCTTGCTCCAGCTCTTCGCGATGTGAGCGGGTATGCAGAATCAAAATTCGCAGCACGTCGCCGGCATTCTTGACTTGTGGCAAATGACCTACTTCAACTGGTCGTTCAGCAATGGAGTTGTCAGCCTCTGTCAGAAACGTTGTAACCTCATTGCGTGCGCGCTCCCAATACATTTGAACATCGCTCCACTCACGCTGCCGTCCTCGCTCACGCTGATGTTCATTGAACTCATCTATGTTGATAGTTCCGCTAACATCACCACGAATATAGGCCAGAAAGCCACGCGCTGCGTTCGCGATATGGCCCAACAGATCATGACTACTCCAGCCATCGGATCGTACCGGCTCGGCTGCCGTAAGCTCGTTGATTGTCAGCACAACCGCGTCAATCGCTGCCGCTTCACGCTGCCAGCCCGCGCGCACACGCTCGATATCAAACATAGATAACCTTTCTACTGCTCTTCATATAACCATTCAGCGGGCGGCATCGCTACCGGCGCGTCCGCCACAATCCCAATTGGCAGGCCGTCGGGGTCGGCCAGGTAAAATGAGCGCGCGCCATCCGCGCCAGTTGCCAGCTCCGTCAACATTACCACATCCTGGTCCGCAAGCTGGCTATATGCCGCATCAGCATCATCCACAAAAATCAACAGCCCGGTGCGGCGGTCGAGACTGGCATCTTGATCGCGGCGCTCCTGAAGCAGCTCAATCTCGATAGCGCCTGCGGCCAACACAGTGCCGCCAACCACCCGGTCGATGGTTTGAAGTTGTAGCACGGATGTGTAAAACTGCAACGACCGGCTAACGTCGGAGGCATACACAACAAAGCGCGCAGACCGTATTCTCATAGGTGTTCCTTTCCACGACCTGACAGCATCGACCCGTCAGACCAGAAACTCTACCAAATCTGGACTGAATGCAGGCGTACAGATCGCCCAGGCGATACAGCCATCCGGCCCGCCGCGTTCCGCGTACAACGTTTGAGGTGGAAGTTCCAGCACATCGTCGGGACCCAGCGTGAGCGTGCCATCAAACACATCAACCTCGCAGCTTCCTTCAACAACAATCAGCACTTCATGAAACCGATTGCGCCGTGGTGGCTGTCCTTGTCCCGGCGGCATCACGATTCGCGCAACGCTCATTCCTCCGTCGCCGGTCGTCATGCGTCCAAGCAACTCCGAAATATGAGAGCCGTCCGCTGTCACCAATGCTCGTGCAGGATCGCGCCGTCGCAGCATAAACTCCTCGCTCGTGCGCTTTCATCGCGGATGATTAGTTTCAGAAATCACGGAGCAGACCGATAAACTTCTTGACTCAAACAACACGTTCGCCAAAGCATTCGGTTTCTGCTTCAAGCGGCAATGT
>JASKZZ010000389.1 GCA_030147335.1 Herpetosiphonaceae bacterium
TTTGATGTGACGTTTGAGCGTGTCCGTCCGATGATGGGCATGGGCGGCGACAAATTGATGCCCGAGGTTGTGCCTGGTCTTAATGACAAGGAAGGTGTTGGAAAGATTATTGCCGAGCGACGCAAAGAGATTTTCAAGGAACGCTATCTGCCGACACTTCAGGCCGCGCCCGGAAGCAACGCGCTGCTGCAACACTTGAAACAGGCCGGTGTGCAGCTAGTGATTGCCAGTTCAGCCAAGGAAGACGAGCTGGAAGGCTTGCTCCAAAAGGCGCAGGTTGATCGGTCGTTAATCGATGAGGCGACGACTTCAAGCGATGCTAAAGAGTCGAAGCCTGCTCCAGATATTGTTGGCGTGGCGCTCGATAAGCTTGGCTTGCGGCCAGAACAAGTGGTGATGATTGGTGACACGCCCTACGATATTATTTCGGCGCGTGGATGTGGTGTTGGCGTGATTGCGGTGCGTTGTGGCAACTTTAGCGATGAGCAGCTTAAGGACGCTCTGGCAATCTATGACGATCCTGCCGATATTCTTGCCCACATCGACGATACACCTCTTGTAACCGCCGTTCGGCAGCGCGGATAAATAGTTCTCATCGCCGTAGACTCAACGGAGAGACCTTGCGGCGATCCTTCCGTCTAGGCAGCGTCGTTAATTGATGCTACACTGGCGGCAGGCCTTCTTGCACATCATCTGAGCTTGCCCTTATGCGTTTAGGTGTTCCAACTCGTATTCTTGGCCGACGTGGGCTGCGTGTGTATGACGCGCGACGTCCGGCAAATGCTCCACACCTTAGTGTCAGCCTTGCCCATTTGCGAGATGTTTTTAAGTATCTGCGGAGCGTAGATATTAATTTCTACCGGCTGTCGTCAGATCTCGCGCCCTTCGCGACACATCCCGATTTACCCCACTTGCACAATCAGGTTGACGAGTGTCTCCCAGAGCTTGCCGCTATTGGTGAGCTTGCGCGTGCTCAGCGTCTGCGGCTAACATTCCACGCGCCGCTGCATGTCCAGCTCGCTTCCCAAGACGCTCTGGTCGCTCAACGATCCGCCGATATGCTGACACTGCTCACGTCGCTGCTGGATGCTATGCAGCTTGATGCCGATGCGGTGATTGTGACGCACGTGGGCGGCATTAACTCATCGCTCCTACATAACCGCGATGCTTCAGTTGGACGTTGGGTTAGTCGGTTCGACGCGCTGCCGGATGCTGTGCAACGGCGGCTTGTGTTGGAGCATGAGGACGACGGCGCATCGCTCGGCCTTGCACTGCGCATTCATGCCGCTACGGGCGTGCCACTTGTTTTTGATTATCTGCATTATTGTCTCAATAATCCGGAACGCTGGACGTTGGCTGAAGCAATTGTGGTTGCTCTTGCGTCATGGCCGCACGACCGTACACCCAAGGTACATTTTTCTTCACCACGCACGGAACTGCGCGCCGTTGAACGTGATGATATGGAAACTGGACAACGACGATGGTTGCTTAGCCCGCCGCGTCCTGGTCACCACGCCGACTTCTTGAATCCTTGGGAGTTTGCGGCATTTGTGCAAGCGGCTGCCGGAGTACGCGATTTTGATGTGATGCTCGAAGCAAAGGCCGCTGATCTGGCGCTGCGGCGGCTACGGCATGATTTACAGCGCTACGCGCCCGATCTTGCGCCATGGATTTGCGGTCGAATGGTTGATGCTGGACGCGGCGACGATGTGGTTTTTGAGGCAGTATGACGACTCTAACTCCTGCGTTGGTCGTGGTTGTGACAAACCAGCTTGATTGGCAGCGCGTTGTTGAGGAGGGCTGGTACCGTATTCCGCTCCAGCACGCGCCAGAGGTCGTCGCTGCCGAATATCTTGCTTTTTATTTCACGCGTCGTTTCAACAATGACGCATGGCACGTTGCCTACTACGCGCCGGTGCTGCGCTATAATCTTTTGCTACGCCGTGACATATTGCCGGATGAAGCCACGCATCCTCGTGCTGATCAGTGGTACTATCGCGTCGCGCTGGCCACCCCACAGCGATTAATTCGTCCCGTTCCTAGTCGCCACCTGCGCCGCGTCACCTTTATTCCCACCACGCTTGAACAGCTTTTCAATGCAGACGATATCGCTGATCTGTGGAAAACCGATGATGAGGCTGCGATGCTGTGGACGTATTTTCCCGATGCCGCGCTCAAAGCGACGCGCCGCCTCACATTTGAAGAGCATCCTCATTCGTATCACTGCGGCTTGCCCATGCAACAAGCTAACAAAAAGCGCTCACTCTTTATCTAAAGAGTGAGCGCCAGCTCCGCGTTGCCTTGCCCCAAGGCTGCTTCTCCCCTCGCCACGAAGCCGTTCGACCGTTGTGCAAGGTTGGTGCCAAAAAAACAAGCAAATACAGATGAGTTTAGCTAATCAGCTAGAAATACCCTAGCTCTGCCTTGGCATCCTCGCTCATAAGCGACGGGTTCCAAAACGGCGTCCACACGAGCTTGATTTTCGCCTCTTCCAACTGTGGATGTACGTCACGCAGGGTCATGACTTCCTTCTGCGCATTTTCAATAATCATCGGCCCTGCTGGACACGCAGGCGTTGTCAATGTCATATCAATATTGACGTTCTTGCCTTCTTCTACAACATCAACGTTGTAGACCAGCCCTAGATCAACGATATTCAATCCGATTTCTGGATCGTACACGTTTCTGAGCGCTGCGTAGACCATATCTTCATTCAACATAATGTAGCTCCCTTGTTATCGTTACAAGCATTGTACCACTCGCTGTGTGCGCTAAAGATCGCCCTCGGGCACGATGATCGTTACTCGGTCATCGTTTTGCAAAGGAGTAGCCATGCCTTGCAGCTTGCGTAAATCAATACTGTTACGGTACACCGCGACGCCATGAGGCGGATTATCAAGATTGTTCGGCAGCTTCGCGTCGAGTGCGGGATAGCGCTCAAACAGTTTGGTCATCGCTTCGCCTACCGTGGCCGCCTCAAGAAAAACCCGCTCGTTGTGCGCCGCAAGTGGTCGTAGCGCATTCGGCAAAATCACAATGATCGACATGGCTATCCTTTATCTCAAAGCTTATGCTGCACTGGGACTTTCCGTTGTCAGCTCTTTTGCGGCCAACCGTTTGATGTACGCCAAAATTGTGTGTACGCCTTGAAGTCGGCGCGGCGAAAGTACGTCTTGCAAGCCCATTTCTTGATAAAAATCGGCTGGAATATGCAAAATATCTTCCGGTGTTGCTCCCTGCACGCCTTCTCCAAGTAGCGCCGCATATCCGCGTACCGTTGGCGACTCGGGTGGCACATCGAAATGAAACGACAATTTGCCGCTTTGATTTTCTGCGAACACAAACACCGGCGTCATACACTCATGGACTTGATCCATTGCGTCACGCTTATCTCGCAGCCACTCAGGCAGTGGCGGCATTTTGCGGGCAAAGTCAAGCAAAAGCTCCAGTTTTTCCTGTCCTTCCGCCAACTGAAAATCATCAACAATCTCTTGCAAACGTGGCGGTAGCGCACTCGTTGTCATTTTTATCTCTCCTCCGCCGAGGTTTCTGCTGCTTTTTTCTAGGTGTCGATCAGCTATGGCCTGCGCAGTTCCTCGATGGTCTTAACCAATTAGAAATCTCGTCTAAAAGTATTGTAACAGACGCGCTTTCCGGAAACCAAAAGGACAGTAGCACGTAGCTCCTGTCCTTTGTTGCAAGTGTTGGGCCGCGTAATCTATTTCTCGATCGGCAGACCGACACTGTTGCCCCACTCGGTCCATGAGCCGTCGTAATTGCGCACATTGTTGTAGCCAAGCAGGTATTTGAGTACGAACCAGCTGTGTGACGAGCGCTCACCAATACGGCAATACGCAATCACGTCTTTGTCGGGCGTTACGCCCTTGGTGCCGTAAATCTGCTCAAGTTCTTCTCGCGATTTGAATGTGCTGTCTTCACGAACTGTACTAGCCCACGGAATATTTTGTGCGCCGGGAATATGACCACCGCGCAACGCGCCTTCCTGGGGATATTCCGGCATATGCAATTTCTTGCCGGTAAACTCGTCGGGTGAGCGCACATCAACGAGCGACACGTTCCCTTGCTTCACCGCTTCACGTACCTCGTCGCGGAATGCCCGAATTTCGACGTCCGAACGCTCCTGTGCTGTGTATTGTGTTGCGGGATACTTCGGCACTTCAGTCGATAGCTCACGACCCTCATCGATCCATTTTTTGCGTCCACCGTTGAGGATCTTGGCGTTTGTGTGGCCAAACAGCTGAAAAACCCAGAAGGCGTAGGTCGCCCACCAGTTATTCTTGTCGCCATAAAACACAACAGTTGTATCGTTGCTGATACCCTTGTCGCTCATTAACTGCTCGAAGCGCCCTTTGTCAAGATAATCGCGCACTAGTGGATCGTTGAGATCAGCAACCCAGTCGATTTTGACCGCGCCTGGAATATGCCCAAGATCGTACAACAGTACATCTTCGTTGCTTTCAAGAAGCCGAATGTTTGGGTCGTTGAGATGCTCTGCCACCCAGTTTGTGTCAACCAGCACTTCTGCACGCGCATATCCAGTAATTGTTTGTGTCATATATCCTCCGTTAAAAGGCATCTGGTATAAGGTTGGGGCAAGCGAAGCGTGGGAAGCACAACTCCTCAAACCTCAAGCCCCAAGCCTCAAGCCTCGACTGCTACCTGTATTTCATCGTCGACAACTTGCACCGCATACGTCTTAATTGGTGTCACTGCTGGCAACGTGCGCGGTCGCCCTGTGTCAAGGCTGAACTGCGAGCCATGCAGCGGACACTCGATAGTACACTCGTCGGTATCGACCTCGCCACCGTCCATTTCAGCATATGCATGGCTGCAAATATTGTTAATCGCATAGAACTGATCGTCGCAATTAACAACTGCTACAAACTCTCCATTAATCGTAAATGCTTTTGCAGTTCCACTAGGAATATCAGCGACACGCGCGACGGTCGTAAACGAGGTCATCTACAAACTCCTGTTTGTCGCTCAAGTTACTATATTATCACAGATCATAAGAATCAACGAAGGACACAAAGGAACACAAAGGGAAAATCTTCGTGTTTCTTTGTGTCCTTCGCGGGTCGTTTCGTTCGATGCCTAGCCGACCGAGCCTTCCATCTCCATCTGGATCAGGCGATTAAGCTCAATGGCATATTCCATCGGCAGCTCGCGCGTGAATGGCTCCATAAAGCCCAGCACGATCATTGATAGCGCTTCGGCCTCATTCAGACCACGCGACATCAGATAGAACAGCTGCTCTTCACCGATTTTGCCGACTGTCGCCTCGTGCGCCAGCGTTGCCTTGTCTTCTTCGATCTCAATAAATGGGATCGTGTCGGAGGCCGACTTATCATCCAGAATCAGCGCGTCACAAACGACGTTGACCTTGGCATTCGTCGCGCCCGGCAGCACCTTGGCCAGACCACGATAGGTTGTGCGCCCACCATGCGCAGATACCGACTTGTTGGTGATGCGGCTGGTTGTATCTGGCGCGGCATGAACCATTTTCGCGCCCGCATCCTGATGCTGACCTTCGCCGGCATACGCAACCGACAGCACTTCGCCCTTCGCGCCTCGACCCATCAGATACACCGATGGATACTTCATCGTCAGACGCGAACCGATATTGCCGTCAACCCACTCCATCTGCGCGTTTTCATAAGCTACTGCGCGCTTCGTCACAAGGTTGAAGATGTTGTTGGCCCAGTTCTGGATCGTTGTGTAGCGGCACTTGCCGTCCTTCTTTACAATGATCTCGACCACAGCCGAGTGCAGCGAGTTCGTGGTGTACACCGGCGCGGTGCAACCCTCGATATAGTGAACTTCGGCGCCTTCTTCAACAATAATCAACGTGCGCTCGAACTGGCCCATGTTTTCGGCATTGATGCGGAAGTAGGCCTGCAGTGGGATGTCCACCTTAACGCCCTTCGGCACCAACACAAACGAGCCGCCCGACCATACTGCTGTGTTAAGCGCGGCAAACTTGTTATCTGCTGACGGAATAATTGTGCCGAAGTATTCCTTGATAACCTCGGGATATTCGCGCAGCGCGCTATCCATGTCAAGAAAGACCACTCCAAGCTTTTCCCATTCTGCTCGGAGCGAATGGTACACCGACTCGCTTTCATACTGCGCGCCGACGCCAGCCAAGAATTTTCGCTCGGCTTCGGGAATACCCAGCTTCTCGAATGTGTTGCGAATGTTCTCGGGTACATCGTCCCACGACTTTTCGGACTTTTCGCCGGGACGTACATAATAGTAAATGTCGTTGAAGTTCAGTTCCGCCAATTCGGCATTGGCCCACATACCCTGGAGCGGCATCGGCTTTTTGTTGAAAATGTCGAGTGCCTTCAGCCGGCGCTTGAGCATCCACTCCGGCTCGTTCTTCATGCGCGAAATCTCACGCACAATATCTTCACTTAGGCCCTTGGACGACTTGAAGGTGTAATTCTCTTCGTCGCGGAAGCCATACTTGGAATAATCAAACTCTAGCTCAGGCTTTGGAGCGGTAGTCATCGCTCAACTCCTTATATCAAATGCCCCACCGTAGCAGCAGGGACTGTTCCATGCAAACGTATCTATAACGTGCTAATACAACTCGTCGGCGTCATATGTTTCGTTGGCCATGCCATACACGCTCGCTTTGACCGCCTTTAATCCCAGCAGCGCGCACTTCAACCGTGTATATCCGACCGGAATGCCGAGCAGATCGAGTACCTGCTCTTTGTTGATAGCGCGAACCTCGGACAGAGACTTGCCCTTAACCTCCTCGGTCAGCATTGAAGCAGCTGCTTGGCTAATCGCGCAGCCTCGTCCTGTGAATGCAACATCGGTAATCGTGTCGCCGTCAATCTGTAGCTCAAACCGAAGCTTGTCCCCACACAGTGGATTGACTTCTTCACGACTGATTGTGGGAGCCGCAAGTTGGCCGCTGTTACGCGGATGCTTCGCGTGATCCAAGATGTTCTGCTGGTAAAAATCGTCCATATTCGCCAGGCTTCGGGCTTGAGGCAATAGGTGTGAGCAGCTTATACTGCGGATCTACTATCGCCTGATCCACCCACGCATTGTACAAAGTATTATACCAACTCTTGAGCCGATCCGCTGACTTCTTTGTTTATTCAGAAGCCTGAAACCTCAAGTCTTAAGCCTCAAACCTATTTGAAAATTGCTTTACACTTTTTCAGTGCTTCCACCAGCTGATCAACTTCATCAGTGGTGGTGTAAAGATAGAACGACGCCCGCGCGGTAGCTGGAGCATCTAAAATCTCCATCAACGGCTGGCAACAATGATGTCCCGCCCGTACCGCCACGCCTTGTCTGTCAAGCACTGCGGCAACGTCGTGCGCGTGAACATCATCGAGATTGAACGAGATAACGCCACCACGCTGCTCAATCGGCGGCCCGTACAGCGTCAGCCCATCGATATCTTCGAGTTGCTCCAGCGCGTACGCAGTTAGTTGCTGCTCGATCTGGTGAATTGCGTCCATACCAACGCTAAGCAGGTAATCAACCGCAAAACCCAGGCCAATCGCCTCAGCCACTGCTGGCGTACCAGCCTCAAACTTATGTGGCAAATCATTCCAGGTGCTGCGGCGTAGCTCAACCGTTTTGATCATCGAGCCGCCGCCTAAAAACGGCGGCATCGCTTGAAGCAGATCTCGACGGCCCCACAAAACGCCGATGCCGGTTGGGCCACACATTTTGTGACCGGAAAATGCCACAAAATCGACGCCGAGCTTTTGTACATCGACCGCGAAATGTGGAACACTTTGCGCGCCGTCCACGAGCACTACCGCACCAACCGCCTTTGCCGCCGCTGCGATGCGCTCGACCGGATTGATCGTGCCCAGCACATTCGACATATGAGTTAGCGCCACAAGCTTGGTGCGCTCGGTTAGCAGCGTGTCCAAATCATCCAATGCCAACCGACCATTGCCGTCAATCGGAATAAAATCAAGCTCCGCTCCGGTCGCTTCGGCCACAATCTGCCACGGCACAAGATTTGAGTGATGCTCCATCTCGGTCAGCAGAATTCGGTCGCCCGGCTTGAGATTAGCACGGCCCCATGAGTTCGCGACAAGATTAATGCTCTCGGTCGTATTACGTGTAAAGATAATTTCGCGTGGGCTTTTTGCGCCGATAAAGCGCGCGATTTTGGTTCGCGCCTGCTCCATCGCCTCGGTCGCCTGCTCCGACAGCTGATACACGCCACGGTGTACATTGGCATTGTAGCGCTGGTAGTAGTCAGTCATCGCGTCGATCACCAGCGCGGGCTTTTGCGACGACGCAGTGCTATCGAGATACGCGAGCGGATAGCCATTAATCTGTTGGTGCAGAATTGGGAAATCCGCTCGAATGCGCTCAACATCTAATTGTGGTGCAATTTGCGTCATGGCTTCGGAACCAGAACTGAGAACCAAAAACTGCCGGATCGCGGTTTCAAGTTCTCGGTTCCTGATTCATAGTTCTCCTGCGTCTACATCTTCGCTTCGATTAGTTGCAGCACTCGTTCCTGCACGTCATCAAGTGGAATGCGATCAAGCACCGAACTGAAGAAGCCAATCACGATCATACGGGTCGCTTCTGCTCGGCTCAGGCCACGCGCCATCAGATAAAACATTTGCTCTTCATCGACCTGACCGCTGGTTGAGCCGTGACCAGCTTTGACCTCGTTCGCGTCGATTTCCAGCCCTGGGATCGAATCGGAGCGTGCTTT
>JASKZZ010000400.1 GCA_030147335.1 Herpetosiphonaceae bacterium
GCTAGGATTTGAGGCTGGTGCGTTCCTGTGCTCAACATCACACCCCACGCGCGAGCTGTACAAGTGGTCGAGCTTCGACCGTCACATCGTAGGTTGCAGCTGCGGCCGGATGCTGAACTGCTGTTGGTTGCTCCAACTCACTAATAAACGCATCAATGTGCTTGATCAGGGCATTACGGAACTTTACCGGTTCAGCATATTCAAGCGTTACAAGATAATCACCGGTGCGAAAGCGGGGCCAGACGAAGCTGATTCGGGCTGGAATGCCGGCGAGCATTGGCGACGCGTCGGATTTGAATGTAACTACCATTCCAACTGTTGGCTTGGTGATAAATTCAGATGTAGACATGGGAAAACCTCGTTTTGTACTATAAAGACTATCTATCTATGAATGCGCGCCCCGGTCTTTTTTCCGTAGCCACATCTTGCAAAGGAGCTTGGTGGAGATGCAGTGGTTCGTTGCTTAGGTGATAAACATACTGTACCGCTTGTTGCACCAAGTGCCATCAGACCAATGAGGAAAACAACGATGTTCCAAAGGTGGACGGGCTGTGCGCCCAAAGGCCTACCTTCAACACCTGATCCGGCCTACTTGCTACGGTGTACTATGGAGCACGATTTTGCTCCGATTAAATTCGTTGCGAAGTGGTAAAATGATTGTGAAAGAACTGTGTTGCGACATTTTACGTCCACGTCGTTAGCACAAAGAATTGTACAAACTCCACTGTTGAGTTCCTAAAGCATCGGCCTATCGATGGGCCGTTTAGCTACGTGTCCGCTGTTGTGCGATGAGGATGTGGTTATAGGTAGCCACATCATGTTTGTAGCATAAGGAAGCAGATATGGCGACTGCGCTCATGCTGTATCGGTCAACCATCGGTAAGAAGGTGGTAATGGCCGTAACAGGTCTTATTTTGGTCGGCTTCGTTGTTGTCCACATGGTGGGTAATCTTAAAGTTTATACCGGCGCAGTGCACTTGAACGAATATGCCGAGTTCTTACGAGTCGTGGGCGAGCCTGCGCTGCCACGTGAAACAATACTTTGGCTTGCGCGTATCGTGTTGCTGGGTTCGGTCGGATTGCATATTTGGATGGCGATTGAGCTAACCCGGCTTGATAAAGCCAGTCGTCCGCAGCGCTATGCTGTGAAAAAGGTGACGACTTCGTATGCTTCGCGCACGATGCGCTGGGGCGGCGTGATTATTACGTTGTTTGTGGTGTACCACATTCTGCATTTCACGTTAGGCCAGGTTGGATACGCGCCGGGAACCTACCAGCCCGAAGATCCCAACAACGGTTTCCAAACCTACGCAAATATCGTAAACGGCTTCAAGGTGTGGCCGGTGTCACTATTTTATATTGTGGCGATGTTCGCGCTGGGCTTGCACCTGTATCACGGTGTATGGAGCATGTTCCAAACGCTTGGTCTTAACAACAATCGTTGGAACAACATTCTGCGTGGAGTTGCGATTGGGACAGCGGTTGCGGTTGTTCTGGGTAATATTTCGATTCCGATCGCCGTGTTGACCGGCTTCCTGAGTTAAGCGGAGATATGCAAAATGGCTATTGATACCCAAACTCGTCCAGCGCCGACCGAGGTTGGTGTCCGACGATCTGTTAACTTTGAAAGCTCACTGGATGCAAACATACCGGACGGACCGATTCAAGAAAAGTGGGATTTGCATCGTTTCAAGATGAAGCTGGTTAATCCGTCGAACAAGCGCAAATATACTGTTATCGTTGTTGGCTCGGGCTTGGCCGGCGCATCCGCCGCAGCGTCGATGGCCGAGCTAGGCTACAAGGTTAAGTGCTTCTGCTACCAGGACAGCCCGCGACGCGCGCACAGCATTGCGGCTCAGGGTGGCATCAACGCGGCCAAGAACTACCGCAATGATGGTGACAGCGTTTTTCGTCTGTTCTACGATACGGTGAAGGGCGGCGATTTCCGTGCGCGTGAGGCGAACGTGTATCGGTTGGCGCAGATCAGCGTCAATATTATCGATCAGTGTGTGGCACAGGGCGTGCCGTTTGCGCGCGAGTACGGCGGCTTGCTCGACAACCGCTCGTTCGGTGGCGCGCAGGTTTCAAGAACCTTTTACGCTCGTGGCCAGACCGGCCAGCAGCTGTTGCTCGGCGCGTACCAAGCGCTCCAGCGCCAGATTGGCCTGGGCAATGTTGAGATGGATACCCGAACCGAGATGCTTGATCTGGTCGTTACCGACGGCAAGGCCAAAGGTATTATTGCGCGCGATATGGTAACCGGCAAGATCGAAACGCACGCGGCGGACGCGGTGGTACTTGCCACCGGCGGCTACGGCAATGTGTTTTATCTGTCAACCAACGCGAAGGGCTGCAATGCGACGGCGATTTGGCGGGCACATCGAAAAGGCGCGCTGTTCAGCAATCCGTGCTATACCCAAATCCATCCGACCTGTATTCCCGTTAGTGGTGATCATCAATCAAAGCTGACGCTGATGAGCGAGTCGCTGCGTAATGATGGTCGGGTTTGGGTGCCTAAGCGTGCAGGCGACAACCGTCCACCGCATGAGATTCCCGAAGACGAGCGCGATTACTATCTTGAGCGCAAGTATCCCAGCTTTGGCAATCTTGCTCCGCGCGACATTTCTTCGCGCGCAGCCAAGGAAGCCTGCGATGATGGACGCGGCGTTGGGCCTGGCGGTAAGGGCGTGTATCTCGACTTCGCTGAGTCGATAGGACGGCTTGGCAAAGACAAGATCAAGGAGCGCTACGGCAACCTGTTCGATATGTACGAGCGCATCACGGCGGAGAACCCGTACGAAGTACCGATGCGTATCTATCCCGCGATTCACTACACCATGGGCGGTTTGTGGGTCGATTATAACCTCCAAAGCACGAT
>JASKZZ010000176.1 GCA_030147335.1 Herpetosiphonaceae bacterium
GCCATCTCGACGATACTATATTCCTTGACCAGCTCCATGTCGGGACACTGGAACACTGCAATGCAGCTACCGTCGCCTTTGCCCTGCCAAAAATCAACATACTGGGCAAGGCTGAAGTCGAACAAATTGTCACCGGCGATAATGAGCAGATCGTTGTTTTGCAGATTGCCACGGTCAATAGTGAAGCGAATATCACCGATCGCGCCAAGCCGATCTTCGTTGCTCAGAGTTCCGTCATCGAATACCTGGATTGGTACGTGACGAGCGCCGCCCTGCGGTTGACCATTATTTTGCGCGGCAGCCCAATCTTGAAACCCCTCCGAGAACTTGTGGTTGGTGACGACATACACTTCGTCAACCTCCGGTACTTCCACAATCTTCTCGAGGATGTAATCAATCATTGGACGTCCGCCGACCGGCAGCAACGGCTTTGCCAGCGTAAGCGTCAGCGGTCGCAGCCGAGTTGCGTAGCCAGCTGCCAGAATAATTGCTTTCATGATGCACTCCTTCACTCAAATGAACTCGCCTCGTTGTGTTCCCATTCTATACCAACTTTATGGGATGCTTGCGGCTGTGAACGTGATTAATGCATTTTCGCGTGTGCCTGATGCCGTACCAACTGACCTAGATGGCTAAGCCATGCTCGACAGTAGCCATGATTACTACAACCACCCGTATCTTTTTTTGTGGCTGATCGTTTCTTTAATCAAAGAACACTTTCTGTATCTAGGAACCCCCCTCATGAATGCAGCGATCGTTCAACAAGCGGTCGCGTTCGTCATCACACTCTATGGCCTCGAAAGCGCCAACATCTCAGCACAGGTGGACGCGATTCAAGAAGGTAGTCGGCTGGTTACAGTTTGGATCGGGAGCGATCTCAAGCAGTCGGTGATTGTGACCGAAAATGGCACCGTACAAAGGTTAGCCGCTGTTGGTGGACACATGCTCAATGGAACGGAACAATAGTTTTTCCAGATCGTGCAATTCTTTTTTTAGCAACTAATCGAACTCATCCAAAAAAACAAGCAAAGAAGAAGCCAGCCTCTGGGGTTGGTTTCTTCTTTGCTTGTTGAGGCTGCTGAGTTGCTTGCGATTCAGAGTGTGCGTGCTACAATCGCGGCATACCCAGCACGTTGAATCATCGAATCACTTGTTACGGAACTGACGTTCAATGCTATTGACGATTACTAATACAACTTCACCAGCGACTGATCTCGGGTATCTGCTGGTCAAAAATCCCAACCGGCCACAGACTTTTGAAATGTCATTCGGCAAGGCGCATGTATTTTATCCCGAAGCTACTGCTGACCGCTGCACCGCCGCGCTGCTACTGGATGTCGATCCGGTGGCATTGGTGCGCGGTAGACCAGGAGATTCGCGGGATGGGCGCGTTCTTGAGCCATACGTTAACGACCGGCCATATGTCGCGTCGTCATTCCTTAGTGTAACAATTGCCCAAGTATTTGGCTCCGCGCTCGGCGGAAAAAGCAAAGATCGGCCAGAGTTGGTCAACGCTCCACTGTCGCTACAAGCAAAGCTCGCGGCTGTTCCTTGCCGTGGTGGCGCTGCGCTGCTGCATCGTTTGTTCGAGCCGCTTGGCTACAAGGTGACAGCAGTCGGCTATCCGCGTGACGAGCAATTTCCTGAGTGGGGCGATAGTTCCTACTACACAGTGACACTTGAAGCATCTTGCCGTTTGTCCGATCTGTTGGCGCATTTGTATGTGCTGGTACCGGTGCTTGACGATGAAAAGCATTACTGGTTCGGGTCGGATGAGGTGGACAAGCTGCTGCGTCGTGGTGAAGGCTGGCTGTCGCTTCACTCCGAGCGCGATCTGATTACGGCGCGGTATTTGCGTCGTCGCCCGCTGATTCGCGCTGCTCTCGCTCGTCTCATCGAGACGGATCAGCCAGACCCGGATGCAGCCGAGATCGCGCATGCCCAAGAAGAGTCAATCGTTGAAGAGCGAATTAGCCTGCATGCGCAGCGACTAGGCGCGGTGGTAGCAGCGCTCAAACAAAGTGGCGCTCGGCGGGTACTCGACCTTGGCTGTGGTGAAGGTAAACTGCTTGCGCTGCTACTTCAGGATACGACGTTTACCGAAATCGTCGGCATGGATGTCGCTTATCGCGCGTTGGAGATTGCGCAGGAGAAGCTGCGGTTCGACCGAATGCCTCCCATGCAGCGACAGCGAATCATGCTGTTTCAAGGATCGTTGACCTACCGCGACAGCCGGCTAGCAGGCTTTGAGGCGGCGACAGTTGTGGAAGTGATCGAACATCTGGATCGACATCGGCTGGTGGCGTTTGAACGGGTGCTGTTTGAGTTTGCTCGACCTTCACTAGTTGTGTTGACAACGCCCAATGTCGAATATAACGTCAAGTGGGAGTCATTGCCCGCCGGTAAGTTCCGTCATCGCGATCACCGCTTTGAGTGGACGCGCGCCGAGTTTCAAGGGTGGGCCACACAAGTTGCGCAACGTTTTGACTACACGGTTCGTTTTGTGCCGATCGGCCCTGATGACGCCGAGGTTGGGCCGCCGTCACAGATGGCGGTGTTTCAACGAACTATTGATGTTGAAGGCGTGAACGATGTTGCAAGCAATCGGGTGCTGGTAGACATCGCGAGCTAGACGATGGGCTGCCCCGACCTCGTAGCGTTGCGCTGGTTTTGCTTGCACCGCCTTAAAACGCGTAGCGGACCGTGCAGTAAGGCATTCGCGCTTCAAGCATCTCGCGGAATGTTGCTACCAGCTTGCCTTTCCAGCCGTGCCGATATCGCACATTCTTACCGCCCATCTCAGACACTTTATCTTCCTGTAAATCAGGTCGCCACAGCAG
The DNA here is from genome assembly GCA_030147335.1 of Herpetosiphonaceae bacterium. Taxonomy (GTDB): domain Bacteria; phylum Chloroflexota; class Chloroflexia; order Chloroflexales; family Kallotenuaceae; genus LB3-1. Next base: position 2,841 of record JASKZZ010000176.1, read on the forward strand.
CTCTTCCGCCTTTGGATGCCAGCGCAAATTCACCTCGTGCAGCTGCTCGTTATGCGTCAGAAAAATGACTTCGGCCTTGATCTGCTGTTTGGCGCGCGGCGACAACACATCATCGATCTGCGCAAAAAGTGCAGTGTAGTCACTGCGCCAGTTTTCGTAGTAGATTACGGGGCTGAAATTGAGATGAACCTCGTAGCCAGCCTCTACAAAATCGTTGATTGCCGCGATACGATCATCCACAGGCGACGTGCGAACGTCAACGACGCGTGCAATTTCAGGCGGGAGCATGCTGAAGCGGATGCGTGTCTTGCCCTGGGGATCAAGCTCTAACATGTCTCGGTTGACAAACTTGGTCGCAAACGACGCCTTGGCATGGGGCAAGCGCTTGAACAGCTCCATCAAATCTTGAACATTGTCTGAAATCGCCGCATCAACCGAGCAATCACTGTTCTCGCCGATGTCGTACACCCAGGCGTGCGGATCGACCTGATTCGGCTCGTGCTTCAGGCCTTGCTTCTTGACATGGCGTTCAATCGCATTACACATCTGGTCGATGTTGACAAACGTGCTGATTGGATTGGCATAGCCTTTGCGGCGAGGGACATAGCAATACGAGCAGGCTAGCGCGCAGCCCGAAGCAACCGACGACGCGATAAAATCAGCACTGCGGCCATTAACTCGTACCGGAAAGCTTTTGCGAACACCCAGCACCAGCATCTCGCGCTTATTTTTGAGCCAGTCTTCGGCAGCCTTGGGATTGCCATGCAGCTCAGGAATGTTCCAATGCGACGCCACTTCGATCCGCTCCGCGTCAGGAAAGCGTGCTAAAATCTCTTGACCCCGCTGAAACGTGGTCACCGCCGGTTCGTGATAAATCTGCTTGATATGAAGCAACGACCCAAGCGCTGTCGTAGGATTGTTTGTGTTTGGCATACATTGAATAGTACGTATTCTACGGTAAATAGATCGTTAACGGGGCGTGTACAGATTATTCTCCAAGACGGTACGGAACACTACGTGGTGCTAAACGGCTTACTATTTTTTTGATCATATTAGAAAGCTTGATGTGTGGGGGCTGCGTTCAACACGTCTGCAACCACTGCTTCAAACGACTGTGGCGTGACAGCTGTTTGAACGGCAGCGAGTTGGGCTGGACTCAGCTGCTGCTCGATCTGGGCTTGTAATCGTTGGGCGCGAAGACGCGTACCTTGTTCTGTTGACGGATGCTGAACGACATGGATCAGCATTCCAAATCCTGTGGCTGAGAGCTGGTGTTCCGCGACGAGGCTGGCAATGCCAAACAACGCATCGATCATGATTGGCATGAACTGGTATTCATGGGCTGCGCGAAGCGCATCAAGAAAGCTGTTATGCGCTGCGTTCGCGTTCGACTGCGCATGATACGTCCATCCAAGATCGACCAGTGCTTTCGCCAGTCGCGAAGGCGCTCCGACCTCACGAAACATTGCCAGACTTTCCTCAAATAAGTAAATTGCTTCGCCGAACTTCGCTTGCATCGACGCGACTTTAGCTAGTATCACCATGGCTGCTGCTGTGTCTTCAACGTCGCCTCGATTGCTGCTAATCATCACGCTTTCTTGCAATAGTATTTGCGCCTGGTCATAGTCTTGTAGTTCCAGCAGCACTAATCCAAGCCGATTTAAACAAGGTGATGTTCCACCACCAATAATTCGCCAGATCGCCAACGCTTGCTGCAAGACATCGTGCGCGGTGTGTAACTCCCCTTGTGAAATCGCTAGCTGACCTAACATCGTGAGTGCATAGGCGGTTCGCCACTGGTTATGCGTCGTTTGCGCGAGTTTCAGACTTTGCATAAGCAGTTGACGAGATTGCTCATATTCCCCACTCGACAGCAGCACGCAGCCCAAGCCAAAAACCGGAATGAACAATGCTGATGAGTCATCTTCTGTCTGGAGTACAGCCAGACATTGTTCTAACAGTTCACGTCCACGTCCGTAGTTGCCGTTACGATAGGTTAACCACCCCTGGTATCCGAGCATCTGGCCGTATGCGCTGGTATCAGCAGATGTTGATGTGGATACAGCTGAACGCTTACCTTCAGCCAGCGCGGCAGCAGCACGTCCAAAGAGCGTAATACCTTCGCGAAACAAACAGCGCATTTCCAGAAAAAATGAAAAGCAGGCTGCCCCCAGCTCGAAAAGGTCCGAGCGTCGCCGCGAAATCATCCAATCCCAAGCTAGCCATACATTGTCAATCTCGACTCGTAGCTCGGCTACCACCTCACCGTCGCTCATTGCTGCTTTGAGAGCCGCTTCACGTTGGTGCAGCCAGTGGGCGAAGAATGTCGCGTGACGCTCCAGGGCTTCGTCTGCCCACGTTGGACGCTCCTGTAATTGAGCAGCCGCAAACCATCGGACAAGCGGGTGCATTTCGTAGCGACCTGTCTGCGCTCGTCGCAGTAATGATTTATCGGTTAGCGCGACAAGCACTGGCAACGTAGCTTCAGCAACGTGCAGAGCAGCCGCGCGGGTAAACCCAGCCCGAAACACCGACAGGCGGCATAATACAGCTTGCTCGGCTTCGGTAAGCAGATGCCACGAATGCTCGAAGACAGCACGCAGGGAGCGATGACGCTGAGGCAGATCGCGTAACCCAGCTTCAGGCAGATCGAGTGTTCGGTCAAGTTCGCTGGCGATCTCGTTTGGAGTTAGCGTTCGTACCCAGTTTGCGGCTAGTTCAATACCGAGTGGCATTCCGTCTAAAAGCCGACAAATGTGAGAAACTGCAGTGCGATTGGCCGAGGAAAGCGTGAAATCCTTGCTGACCTGGCGGGCTCGTTCCAAAAACAGCAGCACAGCCTCGCAGCGGTCGATCTCCATTCGTGTATCGCGCTGTGGCGTGGCCAGTCCTTCCAGTTCAAACACCCACTCGCTTTGTAACTGCAGTCGCTCCCGTGAGGTTCCAAGCACATGAACATTGCCGGCCTTTTCCAACAGTGCTATCAGCAGCGATGTGGCGTCAAGTAAATGTTCCAGATTGTCCAGCACCAGCAGCATCTGTCGGTCACGAAGGAAGGCTAGGAGCGATTCTTCCGGTGTATGCATGGCGGATAGTGGACAGCCAATCGCATCGGCAATCGCGGCGGCAACATGGTCTGAGGACAGAACGTGACCGAGCGGGACAAAGGCTGCTCCATCGGCAAACTGTTCCGCCACATCCATGGCCACTTGCAGCGCGAGCCGCGTTTTGCCGATACCGCCTGCGCCCACGATTGTTAACAGGCGACATGTCGGGTCGGCGATGCACCGTTTCACATCTGCTCGCTCAATCGCACGTCCGATCATCACCGTTGGCGGGATTGGTAGCTGTATCGAACGACGGGCGTTGGTTGTAATTGATGACTGCACGGAGCGCTGCTCAGAAGAATTGGACTGTTCTGGCGGCTCAACAACCAGCCGTGCCATGCGCAAAAATTCGGCACGCTCATTGGAAGGAACGTGCAATACATTGGCTAAACGCTCGGTCATCGCGCGAGATGGGCGGCGACGTCCGGTTTCAAATGCGCGAATTGTTTCGATCGAGCATCCAACCTGCTGCGCAAGCATTTCCTGCGTCAGATCGAGGTCCGCGCGTAGCTGTTTTGTCCAGCGGCTAAATGACAATGGTGAGTTCATAGGCTGGGTATAGCAAAACTAAATTGTAAGAGCGCTGTACAGGTTTTTGTACGACTTGTAACTTCTGCAGCGTGCCATTTTTTGGTTTCATAGTACCACTGAGACACCACAATATTAGGTAGATTACCAAAGGAGATCCTATCATGCGCAAGATTTTGATCATCATCGGCGTGCTGCTCGCGGTTTGTACTCCATTGATTGCACTGGCCACCCCTGCTATTGCTAATCATAGCGTTAATCGTCAGTTGGCCGAAGTTCGTAATGCAACAGCTAAGTACCACGACGTTAATGTTGCGCTCGCTGACGGCTACTTGCCTTCACCGGAATGCGCCGCGCATCCCACCGAAGGCGGTATGGGCTATCACTATATCAAACCCGCGTTGGCCGGCGATCTCGAAAGTGATCCGTTGCAACCTGAGCTGCTGCTGTACGCTCCAACTAGCGATGGATTGAAACTGGTAGGGGTAGAGTATTTCCAGGCTGCTGTCGGACAACCACAGCCGACACTCTTTGGTCAAGCTTTTGACGGCCCAATGCCCGGCCATGAGCCAGGAATGCCCGAACACTACGACCTGCACGTATGGCTTTGGGATCATAACCCGGCTGGAATGTTTGCCCCATGGAACGTCAACGTCAAGTGCTAAAGACTGGTACCTACTGATCGTACCCTCGCAAGGTAGAGCAACGATGAGCGCAGCACATACAAATTGTGCTGCGCTTGTTGGTATGCAGCGTAAAACTTATATGATCATCAACCCGCGGCGTGCGTGGGGTGCTTGGATAGCTTAACTGCCCGCATGACCATTTCTTGGCTCAAATAGCACCATCACAATGGAAATGATTAGTGTACTATTGTGTATTCTGAGGTAGTCACTTCGATGGTTGTGTTGAACCGTATATCGAAATCATGTTGTCCATAAGATCGGTGTTTTATGAAGATTAAGGTTCCTGAGCTTGCGTTGGTTGTGTTGGTCGGCGCGTCTGGATCGGGCAAGTCGAGCTTTGCCCGTCAGCATTTCAAGCCGACTGAAGTGCTGTCGTCGGATTTTTGCCGTGGTTTGGTTGCCGATGACGAGAACGATCAGTCTGTGACCAAAGATGCATTCGATATTTTGCATTATATCGCAGCCAAACGATTAGCTGCGGGGCGGCTGACGGTTGTCGACGCAACCAATGTGCAGCCCGAGGCCCGCAAACCGCTTGTTGCTCTTGCGCGTGACCATGATGTGCTGCCAGTTGCTATTGTTCTGAATCTGCCTGAAAAGCTGTGTCACGAGCGTAATCGTACCCGTGCTGACCGTGACTTTGGGCCGCACGTCCTTCGGCGACAAATCGAGCAACTTCGTCGCTCACTGCGAGGTTTGGAGCGTGAAGGCTTTCGTCATGTGTGGATATTGTCATCATCTGAAGACGTGGCGAATGTTTCGATTGAACGCGAGCCGTTGTGGAACAACCGAAACGACGAGCACGGCTCGTTCGACATCATTGGCGATATTCATGGCTGCTACGATGAGCTTTTAGTGTTGCTCGACCGTCTCGGCTATGTTTTGCCAGTCACCAATGATCAATTGCAGGCGTTATCTGATGTTGGCACAGCTAACTCTGTGGTCGGAATACCCGCCGGTCATTCAACGTCAGTTTCTCACCCCCAAGGCCGTAAAGTAATTTTTCTGGGTGATCTTGTGGATCGCGGCCCGAAAACTCCGGATGTGCTGCGGTTGGTGATGCACATGGTTGCTCATGGAAATGCATTGTGCGTTCCCGGCAATCATGATGTTAAGTTGCTG
>JASKZZ010000468.1 GCA_030147335.1 Herpetosiphonaceae bacterium
TGCTTTGGTCTCGGCCTTGATCCGATCTTCGTCCTCGCCGTTGCCGTCGAAGAACACGCGAACAAAGCCCTGCTCTACCTTCTGCTTGAACTCATCGTAATTCGCTGCTTCAAATGTGTGTTCCTCACGGAACCGTAGCGCGCGGTCATACAATCCCTGCTGCATCTCGTTCAAAAGCTGAGCGACATGCTCGGTCAGCCCTACCTGCTCCACAAACGCCTTGCCTTCGCGCCCTGGACGATCACGACGTGATACGGCAGCAGTACCTTTTTGCAGATCCTTCGGCCCAATCTCAATCCGGACAGGCACGCCTTTGACTTCCCATTCGTTAGCCTTGAAGCCCATCGACAGATTATCTCGGTCGTCGATTTTGAAGCGAAAACGACCCTTCCAACCAGTTGTGATGCGGTCGATTGCCTCCATGACCGCCCGTCGATCTTCGTCGGTCTTGAAAATCGGTACAATCACGACTTGAATGGGGGCAACCTTGGGGGGAAGCACAAGGCCGTCGTCGTCGCTGTGCGCCATGATCAATGCGCCAATCAGCCGTGTTGACACTCCCCATGATGTTGTCCAGCAGTATTCTTCGCGATTATCCGATGTTTGATACTTGATCTCGAAGGAACGCGCAAAGTTCTGGCCAAGGTTATGACTTGTACCGGCCTGGAGTGCCTTGCCATCCTGCATCATGGCCTCGATCGCATACGTACGCAGCGCTCCCGCGAATCGTTCCCGCTCAGTCTTGACCCCACGATACACTGGAACAGCCATTACGTTCTCAACCACATCGGCATATATGTCGTGCAGCACCATCAATGTTTCACGCTCGGCTTCATCTTCGGTGGCATGCGCAGTATGGCCTTCTTGCCACAAAAACTCAGACGTTCGCAGGAATGGGCGTGTCCGCATTTCCCAGCGCATGACATTGGCCCACTGGTTAATCAGAATTGGCAAATCCCGCCATGACCGGACCCATTTAGCATAAGTCGCGCCGATGATCGTTTCCGATGTAGGTCGAATCACAAGCGGCTCTGCCAGCTCTTCACCACCCGCGCGTGTCACTTCGGCAACCTCGGGCGCAAAGCCCTCAACATGCTCCGCTTCTTTCATCAGGTAACTTTTGGGAATCAACAGCGGAAAGTAGGCGTTAACATGGCCCGTTTCTTTGATACGCTGATCCAGGGCATCCCGAATAAGCTCCCAGATCGCGTAACCGTGGGGCTTGATCACCATGCAACCGCGCACTCCCGAGTTTTCTGACAGCTCTGCTTTATCGACGATGTCGAGATACCACTGCGAATAATCTTTGTCGCGAGCGGTAATGCCTTCTTTTGCCATAGGAACGTCCTTTCACTCTATTTTAACCTGTTACACCAATCCAGCAACTAGCCAAGGTGTTCGGGCAATCAAAAAGCCCGTCCAAGCGTTTGCGCTCAAGGACGGGCTGTTAGGCTCGCGGTACCACCTTGGTTGGAACGTGTTCACGTTCCCCCTTGTTCCCTACGGCAGCTATAACAACATACAGCTGCGATAGGACGTCCCGATCACGGAGGACACACCGGCGCACATTAGAGCAGCGGCATTCTTGTGCCGATACTCGTGCTGTGGCGACTCAGGGGCCGGTTCTGCGCGCTTTGGATGGCCGGACTTGCACCGTGCTCCGGCTCGCTGGCATCAAACGAGCGCGTACTATTCCCCGTCAACGTCATTTACAAATATAATTGTGATTTTGAATATACCACTCGCATGTACGGGTGTCAACGCGTTTACAATCAGCTTGTTATCACGTGTCCGAACGATAAAAAATATCGCTACAATGCAGTTTATGCACGATCAAATCATGGCTGCTGCAACTTTAGTGGACCTTTTTGCCGTACTGGACGATTGTTCTCGCTGTGCGACCTTGGATCGAGGTCATCGGCATGTTCCAGGAGCCGGCTACACGAACCAGCCCGACCTGATGTTGGTGTTTATCAATCCTACAGTGCGCAACATTACTGCTCACGCTGATTGGCCAGGAATACGAATGCCGTTTGCCGGCAAGCCGAAGCTTTGGCATATTCTTGCTGAAGCGGGATGGGTAAGCGCCGAGTTACCGCAGCGTATTGCTGAGCTAGGCCCTACGCCGCCAATGGTTGAGCTGCTGTTAGCAGAAACACATCGACGACGTTTATATCTTACAAACGCGGTTAAGTGTGTTGATGACGGATCAAGCTTGCCAACGGCTGATCGGGTAAGCGCTAGCTGGCCACTGCTCCGAACGGAAATTGCGCTTGTACGACCCCAACATATTGTCGCGCTCGGCTTAATCCCATTTCACGCTCTAACCGGACGCAATGTGCGTCTAGCGGATGAGCTGTGGACATCAGAACATCAACAGCCTGTCGCTTATTCTTCGCACCCCATTGACGGACAAATCTTTCCGGTGTTTCCGTGCTATTTTCCAACTGGCAGGGGCAATCCGGTTGCAGCAACCAGGATGTTGACACAACTGCATAAGCATTTGTTCCCTGAGTAGGTGTAAATCGCAAATGTAGGTACGTTTGACGAGCGTCGTTGTCAAACGTAGCATATACGATCTGTACTTGTTATTACGGTAGCTGAGGAGCTTTGCGTGCGCGTAGCAACATTCCCACCAGGACCAAAAAGTACGTTTCCAGGCAGCAACTTCCTTGCGATGCGTCGCGACCCACTCCATTTCCTGACCCAGCTTGCCCGAGAATACGGTGATGTTGCGCATGTGAAGCTGGGACCGCAGCATGTTTTTTTGCTGAGTCACCCTGACTATATCAAAGATGTGCTTGTGACTCACCAGCGTAATTTTGTGAAAGGGCGCGCGCTTCAACGGGCCAAGCGGCTATTGGGCGAAGGGTTACTTACCAGCGAGGGCGAGTACCATCAGCGTCAAAGACGACTGGTTCAACCTGCATTTCATCGACAGCGTGTGGCTAGCTATGGCTCGGTGATGGTTGATTATGGAATGCGATTGAGCAATCGTTGGCAGGATGGCGCGTCGCTTGACATTGCCCACGAGATGATGCAGCTTACCCTGGCGATTGTAGGCAAAACCTTGTTTGATACTGATGTTGAAAGCGAGGCGGATGAGATCGGCGCGGCGCTAACCGACGTGATCCATATGTTCACCCTGCTTACGCTGCCGTTCATGGATATGCTGGAACGGCTGCCGCTGCCAAGTGTGCGACGCTTCCAACGAGCGAAAGCGCGGTTGGATGCTACGATCTATTCGCTTCTTGAAGCACGACGACGTACAGGTGAAGATCGCGGCGATCTGGTATCGATGCTGTTATTGGCGCAAGATGCTGAAGGAACCGGCGATGGAATGTCGAATACGCAGGCTCGTGATGAGGCACTCACGATTTTCCTCGCGGGACATGAAACAACCGCGAATGCATTAACCTGGACGTGGTATCTGCTGTCACAACATCCCAAGATCGAGGCGCAATTTCACGAGGAACTGGATGTTGTGCTACAAGGTCGTCAGCCAGCCGTGGACGACTTGCCACAGCTGCGTTATACCCGCATGATCCTGGCCGAGTCGATGCGTTTGTTTCCACCAGCCTGGGTAATCGGACGACGTGCGCTACAGTCTTATGAGGTTGGTGGCTACCTTGTTCCGGCGAACGCACTTGTCCTGATGAGTCAGTATGTGATGCATCGCGATCCTCGCTACTTTGCGCAGCCGGAGCTGTTCAATACGCAACGTTGGACCGACGACGCAACGAGCGAACGACCAAAGTTTGCATATTTTCCATTTGGTGGAGGGCCACGCTTATGTATTGGCGAGGCGTTTGCATGGATGGAGGGAGTGCTGCTTCTGGCGACAATCGGTCAAGGTTGGCGAATGCGTCTTGCGCCCGGTCACCATGTTGCGCCGCAGCCACTAATTACCCTACGACCAAAACACGGCATGCAAATGATAATGGAGCGTAGATCAGAAAACAGGTGAGGTTTTTTCCTCACCTGTTTATCGCTTAGAACGTCGATTTAGAGCATCTCAACCGCAAGCGCAACCGCCTCGCCACCGCCCAAACATAGGCTAGCAATACCACGCTGGCCACCCCGATCTTGGAGCGCGTGCAGCAATGTGACGAGTACACGCGCGCCCGATGCGCCGATTGGATGTCCGAGTGCAATCGCGCCGCCGTTCACGTTCAACCGATCTTGATCAATCCGCAGAGCATTGGCATTGGCTACAGCTTGTGCCGCAAACGCTTCGTTGAT
>JASKZZ010000519.1 GCA_030147335.1 Herpetosiphonaceae bacterium
TTCTTGGTGCCGTTTGTCTGGATGTTCTCGACCTCGCTTAAAGACCTAAGTGAATTAGGTAGTACAAGCTGGATTCCGGAGCGGTTTGCCTGGGACAATTATCGCATCGCCTTTAGTTTTGGTTCTTGGGGCCGCTGGCTCTTCAATACCCTCTTTATCACGTTCATTGGAGTGATCGGCTCCGTGCTTTCCACCTCTCTCGTCGCATACTCGTTCGCGCGACTGCGCTGGCGAGGGCGCGACAAGCTCTTCTCGGTCGTGCTGGCGACGATGATGCTGCCAGGCATTGTGACCATGATTCCGCAGTTCATCTTGTTTTCCAAGCTACCGGCGTTTGGACTGCAAGGCTCAAACAACTGGGTCAATACGTTCCTTCCATTGACAGTCCCCGCCTTCACTGGCAGCGCCTTCTACATCTTTATGCTGCGGCAGTTTATGCGCGGCATTCCTATGGAACTTTCGGAGGCAGCGAAGATCGACGGTGCGAGTGAGCTACGTATCTGGTGGAGCGTTGTGATGCCACTGACCGCTCCAGCACTCGCCTATATCGCGATCACCACCTTCCAGCATGGCTGGGAAGATTTCATGGGGCCCCTGCTGTACCTTCAGCGTGAAGAACTGTACACGCTGCAGCTCGGCTTACGGCAGTTCGAGTCGGCTGCAGGTGGTGCTCCAGCCTGGAATCAAATGATGGCAGCCAGTCTCGTGGTAATGCTGCCGGTGATCATTGTCTTCATCGTCTTCCAACGCTTCTTCATCGAGGGTGTTACGTTGACAGGTATGGGTGGACGTTAACGAGCGTCTTTTTTAGCCGTGCCGTGTAGCGAGAGTGTCATATGCCAGGAGACATCCTGGCGCCGCGCTTACGGGCAGGCAGCCGTTGGTGAAATGGTGGCGGGAGACTGTGCTTGAACGTCTGACGCAGGCTGTGTTTGCCCGCAGCAAAAAGGAGCAAATACCATGAGCGACAAGCCGTTGTTTCAAAATATGGACGAGCAAGAAGCGAAATATGCCCCCAACCAGCTACCGATCGGTGCAGATGCGGGCCAAGCGGCGAATACCGAAGCGGCGGCAACCGATGATACCCCTGCTAAAGTAGACATCGCTCCGACACCGGGTATTGCATTTGAGGCCGCTGGAGTTGGGACGGGCGCAGGTGCAGCAACTGGCACCGCTGGTACGACGACCGGCATTGCACCGGCGGTTGGGGCAGTCGCATTAGCTCAAGAAACAGCAAAGCCCGATACACACGACGGCCTCGAACCAGAGCGGCGGTAGGAAAACGTCGCTGGGCGTCTCATGTTCGCTGCTTGCAATTGCTCGCTATGAGCATCAAAATCCATAGTTTTTCGAGCTGTCGTGCTTAATGGCTTCACGTGATTAAGCGTCGTAGATCAGCTAGCAGTGCGTTTTGTACCTGAACAGCAAAATGGTAATTACGCACCAAAGGCTGACAAAAACTGAACATGACGTTGGTATGCGTCTTGTACTGCTGCTGATATGCAGCCGAATTAAGGCATTAACTGTGAGCGATCCTTACACGCTGAGTTTTTCCACCGCTGTATTGGATTTCCAACGTGCGCGCCGTGCGGCAGCGTTAGAGTTGATCTATGCCAAACTTTCTGGCAAGTCGGTGGATTTACTCTCGTATGAAGATGTCCGTCATCGAATGAACTTGCATGGAAGCTTAGCTCGAGGCGTGCGCGAAATTCCACTCGATGCGATTATTGGCAGCGTGGCCCGCTACGATGACTTTACCCGCAGCTTTTTACCGAAGCGTGCATCAGACGCTGAGCGATGGGCTCATGTGAGAACCGCTACGCTCGAAGGGCCAGGGCTACCGCCAATCGAGGTATATCAAATTGGGCAAGCTTATTTTGTGCGCGACGGCAACCATCGGGTATCCGTTGCCCGCCAGTTCGGTGCTCAAACGATCATGGCATCTGTCTACGAGATCCCCACTGCAGTTCCATTGTTACCGGATCTCCAACCCGAAGATGTGATATTAAAATCTGAGCATGCTCGATTTTTACAGCAAACTCATCTGGATCAGCTACGTCCATCCGTTGTTTTTCTTGTTACCGTGCCAGGGCAATACGAGGTACTGCTTGAGCAGATTAACGCACACCATGCAAACCTGCAGCATCAGCGAAAGGAGACGATTGCGTTCGACGATGCGGTGACTGATTGGTGTGACTCAGTGTACCTGCCAGTGATGCAACTGATTCATGAGCAAAATGTATTACAGGATTTTCCAGGACGAACAGAAACAGATTTGTACGTTTGGATCGCGCAGCATCGGGCGTTGTTGGAAGAAGAATGGGGCTGGAAGATTCAAATCGCAGCAGCGACCATCGACTTCGTTGAGCGACGCGGTTCAACACCACGGCGCGTAATCAAACGGTGGCGTTCTAAACTACGCGCAGCAGCGATCCCCGCAGCATTAGATGCGGGACCGCCACCAGGTTTGTGGCGACAAGAACAGCGACTCGACCACCAGACGGAACGCCTGTTTATGGATATCCTTGTTCCCATAAGTGGGAACGAGTTAGGTTGGGACGCCCTAGATCAAGCCCTGGCCCTTGTTGAACACGAAGAGAGCTTTGTACACGGGTTACATGTGGTTCGTTATGCTTCAATTCGCCAGGCTACACAATCGGTGGAGGCGGAGTTTGATCGGCGTTGTAAAGCTGCGGGTGTTCGTGCAAAGCTTGTGGTCGACCATGGATCAATTGCAGACCGAATCTGTGAACGGGCGCGTTGGGTCGACCTTGTTGTCGTCGGATTAGCGTATCCACCAGCAGCTCAGCGTATCGAACGATTACGCTCCGGATTCCGTACGTTAATCCGGCGCTGTCCACGACCTGTTCTCGCCGTACCGCATACGACGGCACTAAAGCGTGCCTTGCTAGCCTATGATGGAAGCCTAAAATCTGACGAAGCGCTCTTTGCGGCTACCTATATGGCAGGACAATGGCAACTTGAACTGGAGGTGCTCCATGTTATAGAAAACGGCAACCCAGACCCTGACGTGCTCAACCGAGCTCAGAGCTATCTCGCCTCGCACGGGGTATCGGCAACGTTTATCCAGACGGAGGGACCAGTTGCGGAAACAATCCTCCAGACTGCGCAAGCTCATCAATCTGACCTACTTGTTGTTGGCGGCTATGGCTTCAACACTGTGCTGGAGATGATGCTTGGCAGTACCGTGGATCAACTGCTCCGTGCACGCCGCTACCCCATGCTTATTTGTCGGTAAAAGCGCACCACCCCAACTGCACTCGGTCATGATCCGCGCGCATCTCTTTCAATCGCACTGCGCGACAGATGCATCCTGTCGGTACACGCATTAGCACGTTAAGTGGACGCTTCACCTACTTGTTTTGCATTGTTGTTAACCTCACGGCGTGCTGCTTCGCGTGTTTCACATAGTTGAACATACGTGCCGCGCTCGACTGCATCATTTAAACGCTGTCCTGCCGATGCGACCTCAGCGGCGTACTGAGGTAGTCAATACGCTTGCGCAACCAGCAGTTCATCGGTCATTTGCCAGACCTCTTCAGGATTGCACACTGCGCCAACCAGCCGATCGTACAGCATTGCTATTTAGCAAACGAAGATTGCCACGTACCGCTGCCTCCATGCCCATTTCCTGCACTCTAACACTGGCAGCACACGTTGCAGCGCATCCCAGTGGCAAGGCACCTACAACCGGCATGTTGATTCCGTGTGCATCAACATACCCAGGAATTTCAACAACGCAGCGTTGGGCCAGTTAGTGATATGTTCCTGGTTCACAATATTGAAATGCTCAAGATATTGCCTACCCGTCACAAGTGCCTCAATAATGCACGATGCTTGTTCGTCGCTGCGCGAATCAGCTGTGGAAATTGGAAGCTCATCCTGTAACCAATTCGGAAACTCAGTTTTGCGTCACCATATCACGGTTCTGCTTGGACAGATCCATCATGGCAAATGTTGTGTCGGCCAGTTCTGGAACTAAAAGTATATCTCTGAGCACACGGCGAGTGAAACTAATCGACCCAGCGCCAATCATCGCAATTTTACGTGGCATGCCAAGCGCTCCTTTGCAACGTCACACTCATATACACACCCACCTTGACAATTAGTGCAGCTTGTAGTGACGATTATAATCTATAATTGAAGGATATGGCTTTACGCCATACATAGAGTTGGTGGGCTGTTCAGGGTAGATACCCGCGCATTCGTAGCGTTTTCAGTGAACGATGCACAACGGAGGCATAATGAATTTCCCATCAAACAGCGCAGGGAAGTACGAGCAGAGAGTGCGAGAGCAATTTGAACGGCATATTGAGGTGGCGCGGCGGGTCATGGACGAACAAATGCCGACTATCGCACGCATGGCTGAACGTTTGGTCGAGTGTTATCGGCGCGGCAACAAAGCAGTCTTTTGCGGTAATGGCGGGAGTGCAGCCGATGCACAGCACCTTGCAGCAGAGCTGGTAGGACGCTACCTCGTTGATCGGCCACCGCTGCCTGCGCTGGCACTACACACAGATACCTCAACGATTACGGCCATTGCCAATGATTATGCGTATGAGGAGATTTTTGCACGGCAGGCAGAGGCTCACTTGCGAACGGGAGATGTGCTCGTAGTCTTAACAACGAGTGGTACATCGCCTAATATCGTCAGGGTAGCAGAAGTGGCGAGACAGAAAGGATGTACAGTCCTCGGCTTCCTTGGACGAGACGGCGGTACTGTCCTGTCGCTCTGTGATGTTGCGCTGGTCGTGCAGGCACAAGAGTCATTTTTGATTCAGGAAGTATGCATGATCGCTGGTCACTGGTTGTGCGAAACAATCGAACAAGAAATGTTCGTCCCGGATAGTTGAGCTTGTGGGATAGTATCATTTGATGCAGCCAGGGCGCTGTGTCTTCAAAATCTTCAGATCGTTGACGACAGGGTGTATCGGCGACGGAGCATGAACAGCCGATTTTATGTGGATCTCTACGTTAGAAGGACGACGCATGGCTGCTCGTCCATTCCCCGGATGTTCGCATCCCGATCAAGCACCGTATGCTACATGTTCCTGCTCTTCGGCAGCAGTTCCATTTGTGCTGGGAAGCAACAGTAATTGATTATTTGGAACACCGGCTATTACACGTAGCGCGAGACGAATGGCATCGCTATCACTTGATATTCCAAAGCGGTCCTTGATCGTCTGAATCGCTGTGCGATCGGCATCACCCAAAAAAATTGTTGTCCGTTTCATTGTACTTTCCTTGTTCCTGGCTTCCTTGACCATTACTGCATAAAAATCATCCAGGCATGGGCATATAAGCTCCATATCTAAGACATATTGTACAACAATTTGTATGAATATCATTGTGCGATCGCACAACGTTTATATATTCATTGAAACCAATGATTGTGCAGCTGCACAATCATTGGTTCTTTTGAAATGCTCGTAGCAGTAAGGCCAGGCGAATTTGAACTGCGTCATCGAACTGGCGTGGGTCCAATCCTGTGAATGCTGTAATTTTATCCAACCTGTGGCCGAGTGTATTGCGATGTATGGAAAGTTTCTTCGCAGCTGGCGATGGCAGACAGTTCGATGCAAAAAACACTTCCAACGTTTCCAGCAGTTCTGGAGTATGGCTTAATGGACTAAGGAGGTGTGTTGCTAGCTCAATTTTTGTCTGTTCGTCCGCAACACCAACAAAGGCCGCGACACCTAATTCATCCAAACAATGGACATTGCTCTGATGATGAAGGCGTTGTCCAAGCGAAAGTGCCACTCGTGCATCCTGGAAGGAACGGGCAAGACCTTGTAGGCCTGGGTGGTATCGACCGAGCCCAATACTCATAGGTGTGCCAGTATCGCTTTGAAGCCGTGCAAGTAGTGCTGTAGCCGCCCGCTTTAGGGCGACGAGATTTGTCCATGACGGACTCGATAATTCCGGTCCATCAGCAGGTAGCGTCCAAAATTCCATGTGCCGTGTATTACTAGCCTTTAACACTGCTATCTCGCCACTCCCAATATACGCACAGATTGCGTCATCCGGGAGGAGCAGACAATCGACAATAGTTTGGATAACGGTTTTGGCTCGCCGTTGAACGTCCAAATCAGACCCTGCCGCGGCAGCGGCTGCGGTTGGTGGGAGAATATACTGGCGAGCATCAACCAGTATCACGGCTCGTCGCGGAACCATGTTTAGCCCAAGCAGCTTTGCTTCCCGCAAGATGACCGCCTCATCAACTACGGCACCGTGCAGCACATCGTTGATAAATTTGTCTCTGTACGTGGAGGATTGCGGGATATATTGCTCGACAGCAGCCTGCTGGCTGACCGCTAGTTCAACAAATGCTCGCGCTAACCGTGACGA
>JASKZZ010000530.1 GCA_030147335.1 Herpetosiphonaceae bacterium
AAAGATTTATGCGCCACATCAAGTGCCCGAAGAGCGTGCAAAAGTTGTAGCAGATGAAGGCGCGGATGTTGTCGGCAACAGCGCTGAACCTCCATCAGCAGCTCCTGTAGCCAACATTGGCTCGTCGCCAAGCTCAACGGCAGCGCCGCCAAATATTGGAGATACCGCCGGTGGAGGTGCCCCTGGCGACCCGGAAACACAGGCGCGCTATCCGATCGGTGATACCAACGACCGCAACATCCCACGCTAACGCATCTCGAACCACCGGCGCACGTTGATACAGGCTTTACCTGCTCTTCGTCGCCGGTGGTTTTTTTATTGGCAGCCGATTACTCCCCCAGCCAGCATTTCCACGTGTTCTTACTCCAAGAACCTCGTACAACCGCCGACCCCGACGGTTCACATCACACAGCGACGGTTGGACATGCCTTGATGAACATCTACACAACAATATGTGGCAGCAGCGATTGTTTTCCTGCAAACCACCGGCACGCCAGGAAGGCTCACTTGTCCACCATTGACGCCCTGGCAAGCGGTCCGTATAGTTAAGAATGAGGCTCATGATTGCAGCAAACTTTAGGACACGAGCATACGTAGTTCAAAACAACAAACACTGTTGTTGAGTACAAAGCAGAGGAGCTGGGAGTGACAGGAGAACAATGGCGGGCAGCCGTTGCCAGGTGGGGCGATCCAACGTATGGTCTGGCCCTGCTGCTAACAAATGAGCGTGTTGCCGCTGAGTCGATGACCATCAACACATTTGCCCAAGTCCTTGCGTCGTCCCCTGCCCCTGAGCTTGATCATGCACTTTACACCGCGCTGTGGAAATCGTGGTCTCGCCGTCGATTACCGCGCTTGCAACTACGGAATCGCGTTTTACCACCGGCACTTGCTCGTATCGACAAAACAGACCGGTTTTTGCTTGGCTTATGGCTGCTGCGTAACGTCGAAGGCCCCCATATCGCCGGCATCGTTGGCTTGCCTCAGCAGCAGGTTATCGAGCGGCTTGCGGCTGTTGTTGCGCGGGCTGACAAAGACTCGCCCAGCGATACAACAACAGGGCATATAACGCTGCGTGGCTGGCTCGAACAACAATTGAACGTGACCGAACGTCATCATAGTCTTCCGGACGAACATCCTCGCGTTTGTCGTGAATGTCAAGCGGCTCAGGCGTCATGGCTGGCAACGCGGGATGAACTACGAACGTTGCTGCGCGATGCTTTGCGGCAACAACATCTACCATTTAGCAGTGTCGATGCAATCGAGGACGCACTTCATACTAACCCTGTACTGGATGCTGACCGCTGGTGGTATCGCCGTCGAATCTGGCTACCGGCACTGATCGCATCTGTTGGCGTATTGCTTGCAGTGCTGGTGGTGCCTCGCAACGGCGGTATCAACACGGCCCAAAGCCCAGCTACCAGCGATCCACGGGTCATCATTGAGGCCGCGCTCAAGGGCTGGACCGCTGATCCAGCCGCCCCACTTCACCGCCAGGTCTGGGCGCGAGATACACGTCTCCATAGCGGCGAGCCGGTTGTAACGGATGTTTGGCTAGATAGTGCAGGGAACCCTCGTCATCGGGTCGAGGTACGACGGGGCAGCACATTAGTCGAGTGGCAAGTTGCCGATGGACGTTCTCGTTTCGACTATGCCGCTGAAGTAGCGGATAGTTCGTGCCGCTGGAACACTGGATGGCGTGGGCATTATGGCAAGCTAGATGGAGCACCGGCTCGATTTTCTTTGCCGCGTGAAACGCTGCGTGAAATACGTGATGCGCGGCTGCAGCAAGGCGCGTATGGACTGGGATATATCACCTTACAGCGAGCGCTTGAAGCAGAGGATTTACGCTCGTTTGGTACCCGGACAGTTGATAACCGAACACTGGTAGTGCTGCGCTACACCGATCAGCAAGTACAGCCTCCGCGACAGCTTGTGCTGCAGCTTGACGCGGATACACAGCAGCTTGACGCTGTGCAAGAAGTTCAGGTCATCGACAATCAGGCCAAGACGCTTGATATATGGCGTGTCGAGCGTGACGAAATATTGGAGGAGGCATTCCCACTAAACATCCCCTCCGGCCCTCGATCTATTACACGCGACAATCTGGTTGATCCAGCGTGTCCGGCACTTAATGTAGCATATATCGCCGGGCCACGCGCGTTATGGGAATCAGCGCCGGTGTGGTATGTGCCACGCTCACTTCCAAGTGGTATCACTCGCCTGATGTTGCTGCGGGAAGCAACTACGCTAGACCAACGCGGGCAACAAGGCTTCGAGAACAACGAGCCGACGCTGTTGCTTTCGGGACCGGGTCGCTGGCTAAGCATATCGTACAGCAACACACGGTCCGATCTTTCCTCCGAAGTCGACTATGATCTCCGGCAGGGCATCTGGCAGATCTCGCTCGATCCCGCGAACACCAATGGGTTATGGCATGCTCGGCTGAAAAAGGCAGATGATCAGGAGCGTGGATTTGTACGACCACTGGAGCTATGGGCGCGGGGTTGGACCCAAGATGAATTATTGGCGTTTGTGGAAACACTCGGCATCATGGACTCGCCAACATGGCTAGCAATGCAACGTCATTTTGTTGATCCGGAGCCGCTGCCGGCAGACGTGCAACAAACCGTTGTGCGCGCCCTTACCGCGCTGCAGCCGGAACCCAATCAAACACTTGTTGTCGGCAGCACGACCACAGTTCGCACCGATCCTGATCAGATCGAACTACCCGATCCGTATCATCTGCCAGCCACACAGGCCGAGCCAGCGACGGTGATGCGCCGGCAAACGCTACGTTATCAGCATGGTCATATTGAACATTATCACGACCGTCGCACATTGCCTGACACAACCATTTATGAAATACAGCAGGACAACGGCAGTCGCTTTCACTGGTACAGCAGCTTGAACTCCGCGATGTACACAGGAGGTGTAGAGCTTCTGCGCGCGTTTGCTCGTCCAGAACAGGCACAGGTTGAAGCACTCACGACATTGATGACCAGTGAGAATCCTCCAACAATGCGGCAAGCAGGCGATACCATTCTGCTTGAGCAAAGGGTTGACCCTGACTTTTTCAGCCGTGGGATGCGTTCAGGACCGTGGACCCCACATGATCCGTGGATGCAAGGTCTTGGCATAGGTGACTTAATCCGTCGCGTTTGGCTCGACCCCGAGACCAGTCGTCCAATAGCTACATCCATCGTCCATCAACGGCAAGATACCTTTGAAACACTACTTATCGAAACAAAGTTCGACGAGTGGCAGCAGCTAGACGCGCCGCCAGCTGATATGTTCACGCTGCCCCGCTTACCCGAAGGTGTATTTACGCTGGACGTTAGCGATGGCAACGCAACCATTGTCGATCAAATCGAGCCGCCCCAACGCATGCTTAGCTGGTCGGACAGAATGGTTGCCAGCGAGTTTGAGCGCATCACTGGACCATGGAATGCCGATGATATTACCGAACAACATATTCGTGGCAGCTGGCTGCGGCCAACAGGGCTTGCAGGTAGCGTGACGATGTCGTATCAAATCGAGCCCGTAACCGAACTACATTTTACGCAAGCCCCACGAACAGTGTTGAGGCATGTTCTGCGTGACCTGTATAATGTTGATCAGTCTGGGCTGGGAGCGGCATGGACCAGTAGTCGGTCTATTCCTGTTACCGTTGCCGGTGAACAGCGTGAGGCATGGCTGCTCCAAGGAGAACCGTCTGCGGTACTGGTTGTTGAGATAGACGAGCTGGCGCTGCATTTTAGTGGCCCAATCGATTTCCTCACGGGGCCATTGGTTGAACTGCTGCCGCAACTGGAGTGGACCAGCGCGCCCCCACCTTAAACTCGGCTTGTTTCACAGAGTTACTGAAAATTACGCCCTATAACCGCAAATCTCGGCATACGAGTTGCTCGACTTGCAACTTATGCCGACTTGCGTACAATCCTCGTTCAGCAAAACAATATAGGGCGCGGCTGTAGGCTACAACCGTGTTCGGAGTGAGGAAAGATTGAGCAACGACGAACTGTGGTACAAGGATGCCATCTTTTACGAGCTGCATGTCAAAGCGTTCCAAGACAGCAACGGAGATGGCGTAGGTGACTTTCGTGGAATTATCGAGCGTCTGGATTACCTGCAAGACTTGGGTGTTGACTGCATCTGGCTGCTGCCCTTTTACCCATCGCCGCTAAAAGACGACGGCTACGACATCGCCGATTACTACGCCGTTAATCCCGACTACGGTACGCTCAAGGACTTTAAGCAGTTCCTCAAAGCGGCTCACCATCGCGGCATTCGTGTTATCAGCGACTTAGTAATTAACCATACCTCGGATCAACATCCGTGGTTCCAGCAAGCACGCTCCGACCGCAATTCTCCGTATCGGGACTATTATGTATGGAGTGATACCTGGGAGCGTTATCAGGACGCGCGTATCATTTTTATTGACACCGAGCGCTCGAACTGGACCTGGGACCCCGAAGCCGGTCAGTATTTTTGGCATCGCTTCTTCTCGCATCAGCCCGATCTCAACTTTGACAATCCACGCGTTCGGCGCGGGATTATGAAGGTGATGAACTACTGGCTGGACATGGGCCTCGACGGATTTCGGGCCGACGCCATTCCGTATTTGTTTGAGCGCGAGGGTACAAACTGTGAGAATTTGCCCGAAACGCATGAGTATCTCAAGCAGTTACGTCGTGAGTTCGACCGACGGTATGACGGAAGAATCTTGCTGGCCGAGGCTAATCAGTGGCCTGCCGACCTGTTGCCCTACTTCGGCGGCGGCGAAGAGTTCCACATGGCCTTTAACTTTCCGGTCATGCCGCGTATCTACATGGCGCTGCGTCGTGAAGAGCGCCGCCCAATCATCGACATTATTCAGCAAACGCCCGACATTCCCAACAATTGTCAGTGGTGCTTGTTCCTACGCAACCATGACGAGCTGACGCTGGAAATGGTGACCGACGAAGAACGCGATTATATGTGGGCCGAGTATGCGCGAGACCCGCGCATGAAGCTCAACCTGGGCATTCGTCGTCGTCTCGCGCCGCTGCTGGATGGTGGTCGACGCCGGATTGAGCTGCTCAACTCATTGCTCTTCTCGCTGCCCGGCTCACCGATTATCTACTACGGCGACGAGATTGGCATGGGCGATAATGTGTTCCTGGGCGACCGCAACGGTGTTCGTACACCTATGCAGTGGAGCAGCGACCGCAACGCAGGCTTTTCCAAAGCCGATAGCGCACGGCTCTACGCGCCGCTGATCTCCGACCCGCTGTATGGCTATCAGTCGGTCAACGTCGAGGCGCAGCTGCGCACACCTAGCTCGCTGCTTAACTGGATGAAGCGGCTGATCCGTCTGCGCAAGCGCTATAAGGTTTTTGGACGTGGCAGCATTACGTTCTTGGAGCCTGAAAACCAGAAGGTGCTCGCTTACACCCGTGATTATCAAGACGAGCATGTGCTGATTATCAACAATTTATCGCGCTTCCCGCAGCCTGCCGAGCTTGATTTGAAGCACTACAATGGCTGGACGCCGGTCGAAATGTTTGGCGAGACGCGATTCCCACCTATCGGCGACTTGCCCTATTTCCTGACGATGGGACCGCACTCGTTTTACTGGTTCCGTTTGGAGCCGCCTGCCGGTGGCGAACACCACGGGTAACAAGGATCAACATGCCGGTAGGAGCGTTATCTTCTGCCGGCATCGGTTATTTTACGTTGCTACAACCGAACACCGACGGAACAACAGCAGATCGCGGCTGTGGAGGGTGTGGATACATTCCATCGAGTCAGCGTTAGATGTCGTTACTTTGCAAAAACTCAAGCTCCTCGCCGTCGGGTCCTAGACAAAACGCGTAACGAACAGCAACGACTCGTTCACCGTGCAACACTGCGTCGGTCGGCTCAATCGTGATACGAGCACCGGCTGCGCGTGCTTGCGCAATTGCTGCATCACAGTCATCCGTGCGTAATGCAAAATGGGTCATAGGACTACTTGTTCCATCACGGCTGCCACCCGCAAACAACTCAAGGTAGCTGCCGTCGCCAATATCGAGCAGAGCAACAGCAGCGCCATCTTCTTGAAATTGCAACGCTACTTGGAAGCCAAGCCCTTGTGTGTAAAAGCGCAGACTTGCCTCAAAGTCAGACGATTTGATCGCAAGGTGATGGAGGCCCAATCTGCGCGGCTGCTGTTTTTGTTCCACGGGCTTGCTCCACCTTACGCAATTGACCGAATAATCGCATCCACGCTTGTTAATCTACCAGCGCGGCAAGTGGCCCTTGTGGATTGATGATGCCCCT
>JASKZZ010000204.1 GCA_030147335.1 Herpetosiphonaceae bacterium
CGCCGGTTAGCTCAAGGGCTGGTGCGGTAATACGGCTTGCAATAAGCGCATTTTCTGCCCGTCGCTCTGCCAGCCGGTCGAGCTGCCACCAGCCAAGGCGAATAAATACTGTGGTAAGGACAAGCACGGCCAATGTTATCCAACGCCAGCGCGGGCTGACCAATTGTTGAGGTAGGCTACGCCATGCTTCAATACGGTGCGCTGGCGTTGATGTTTGTGTATCTGGTAGATGGATCGACTCCACGGAGCTGCCTTTCTGTCATTCGCGTTCAGGTACGTAACCGTATTGTAGCGCGGTGCAGCTTTATGTGTCGGCCATCTACTTGCCTCAACCTCATGCTGTTAATTAATCAGTCGTCGTCGCACGGCTCGGAATCGGTTGTCGCATGGGTTGACGGCTGTGCGCTGCGAATACGACGAGCACCACTCACACCGGTTTTACATAATTTTCCGAGTGCTGCCAGCCGTGGATGAAGCGTACCAACCTGCTCCACATGTGCTAACGAGACCGCCGCATTGATCACGCCGATATGCGAGAACGCTTGCGGAAAGTTGCCAAGGTGCGCTCCTGTTGCCGGATCAATTTCTTCGGCAAACAATCCAAGCTGTGTTGCCCGGCTCAACGTGCGCTCAAATAAGCGCTGGGCCTCGTCCTCGCGTTTGGCAAGGATTAGCGCATCCACGAGCCAGAAGGTACACAGCACAAATGTCGCCTCACCGCCCGGGACGCCGTCGGGCGCGTCCAGATAGCGATAACACAAATCATTTGCGACAAGATGACGTAGCGTGGCGTCAATGGTGCTGATCATACGTGGATCGTCGCCTTCAATAAAACCGACGACAGGCAGCATCAAGTTGGCGGCATCCAGCAGCTCATCCTCATACGATTGCTTGAACGCGCCCAGTTTATCGCTCCAGCCGCGCTCAAACACGTCGGCGCGAATACGATCTCGTTCCAGCCGCCAACGCTTGATGTCGCCTTCGAGACCAATGCTTTCCGCCATGTCAATCGCCCGGTCAAGAGCAACCCAACACATCACTTTGCCATACACAAAGTTGCGCAAGCCGCCGCGAATCTCCCAAATACCACTTTCCGCCTGCTGCCAGTTATCGACGACCCAATCAACGAGCGGACGAAATTCGTTCCAAACTGTTTCCGGCTTGTACTGGCCGACTTTCCAGGCAAAATGCAAGGCATCCAGCACCTCGCCATAAATATCCAGCTGCACTTGATCAGCAGCGCCGTTGCCGATCCGTACCGGCGGCGAGTCGCGGTAGCCGTCAAGATGCTCAAGCACCTCTTCCTCGATCTGCGCATCCGAGCTGATCGGATACAAAATCTTGATGCCGGTACCCATAACCTTAACTGTTCGTACAATCCACTCGAAGAACGGATCGTCCTCGTCTTCATAGCCCGCCAATAGCAGCGCATACAGAGTAAATGACGCGTCACGAATCCAGGTGAAGCGATAATCCCAGTTACGAACGCCGCCAATTTCTTCCGGCAGCGATGTCGTGGGTGCTGCTACGATTGCGCCAGTTGGACGGTCAATCAGCAGCTTAAGCGTAAGCACACTCCGAATAACCGTGTCGCGGTAAGGGCCTTCATAGCTGCATCGGCGCGCATAACGCTGCCAAAGCTCAATCGCAGTTTGTAGCTCGGCGAACGGGTCAATACTCACCGAAGTTGCTGCTCCCTCCAATGGTTGCAGTGTCCACGCCAGCCGTTCACCGGAACGTACAATCACAAGGCTGCGCACGGTCGCTATGCCGGTGTCAATCTGCCAACCCGCTGGCCCGCGCAACAACAGCTGATCGAAAATGACGCCGTCGGGCTGTGCGTCAAAACTCGGTAAGCGCTGCGCGTAATTGGGCCGTGGCCGACATACGCTCTCGATCTCGACCTCGCCTTCAAGCCCTTCAACAATCCGCAGTATTCCTCGCGGTCCCGGATCGTAGCCCGGCGTGGTAAGCGGCTCGATCATCATCAAATCGTACAGCCGAATCCGCCCGCTCGCCGTTGTGAAGGTCGTCTCCAACACATTGGTTTCGGGTACATAGCGATGGTTAGACTCAAACGCGGCGATGGGATGCACGATCCAACTGCCGCCTTCGTCGTGGTCGAGAATGCGCGCAAACAAGGCGGGAGAATCAAAGCGCGGCCAGCAGAGCCAGTCGATCGATCCGTGGTTGCTCACCAATGCTGCTGTATGCCCATCACCGATCAAACCATACTCTGAAATAGGTAAATAATCCGGTCGTCGTGTCATAGCTTCTCCTTCGCGCTTCTGGCACCATCGCTCCTGTATGTTGGAGTCATCAAAATACGCGCCGCGAAGCGCAAAACTCGTTGCCACAAAGACCACAAGCAGCGCTATACTACAAATTGTTGACCGTTCTTTGGCGCGAATTGCTAACCCCGCAGCAATCACGACCGAACTTAAATGAACTGTTAGCTTGAAGAGCTAATCCAAACCATGCTGTGTTTATTCCGGCATTTCCCGCCCATGCCGATGTTCAGCAGCTACGTGTTAGCTTTGGCGGTGTACGTTCAATTCCTTACCCCCAGGTATCGTTAAGTCTCAGGCGTCAAATTTTGTCTACGCGCGACACGGGACGCGCATCCGAATAATGCTGTGCAAGCTTTCGGTGGTCCGTTTGGCGGATGCAGTTCCCCTTGATTGGCTATTTGCACAGCATTGACGGCATGTGCATGATGATAGTGAGGATATTAGCGAAAGCTGTTGGAACGGTAGCGTCTAGCGACACTGGCAGTTTCGGTCAAAATCCAATACGGCCGGTCTTGATGGATCGGTTGTTGCGTTAATAGTTGTGGGGATGAATTGAGTTTGAAGGAGACTCCAATGAGCGGCGAGGCGGAAACGATTGAATTATTATTGCCAAATAAATTAGGGTATGAAACGCTTGCGCGCGATACTGTTGCGTGGCTTGGCTCACGTTTAGGCCTGGAGCCGGACCGAATCGCGGATATGCAGACTGCGGTTTGCGAAGCTTGTATTAACGCGATGGAACACGGCAATCAGGGATCGCCTGACCAACGCGTAATTGTTACATTCTCATATGGACCTACACATCTTGATGCCGTTATTGCAGATAATGGCTTGCAGTTGTACGAGCGAAGTGTTGCAGCGCCCGCAACTATCCAACAAAAATTAGCTGGTCTTGCTCCCGCGCGCGGCATGGGGTTAATGCTTATTCGTCAGCTCGTTGATGAGGCCGAGTTTTTGCCGGCAGAGCATACACAGGGCAATCGTTATCGTATTCGGTTGTATCATCGCGTGAGGGAAAGGCGATCATAGGCCTGTTAGCAATATAACCGCAAGCGCTAAGATCCCCCTCGTGTTTCGTGGTTGAGCCGCTGCGTCCTCCCTCCAATGAGGTGGCGTGACTTGTGTAATCCTCGTCCCAGTATTTCAAGCCGCCACGGCTTAAGCACTCCCCAGAAACCTTTCCCCCAATCAGCAGTTGGGCGTATTTGGGGGCAACGGCGGTTTTTACACCATAATTGTACACATTACCGCACTATTACGACATTTCAGCCGTCGCGTTCAATCGGCTTGCCGTTCTTGCACATGCGCTTTTCGCACAGCCTCGATCTCCGCAACTGTTGCGCGGGCGGAACGATCAACGCCAATCAGTGTTGCGGAGGCAAAGCCGCTCCATTCGCCGTAGCCGACCAACCACAAGCGTGGCTCATGCACGGAGCGCGTTCCAACAACCTCAACGCGGCCATCCTCGGTGATAATGCCAAGCGGCGCAAGATGATCAAGCGCCGGTCGAAAGCCGGTACACCAGAGCACAACATCAAAGTTCATTGCTTTTCCATCCGGCCATACCACGCCGGTAGACGTGAAGTGCTGGAAGGGTGGCATTGCTTGCAGGACGCCCCGCGCACGAGCTTCCTTGACCGACGGCGTCATCACAATATCGCCCAATCCGCCAAGTGGCGCTTCGTAATCGCGACCTTCTCGCTGCGCCTGATAACGCGCTGTTGCCTGCTCGAAAAGGTACCGTCCGTCCACATTGTCGGGCAAAAATGTTGGCGGCTGGAGCGTAACCCACGTTGCTTCGGCTACCTGCTGTACCTCGGCTAAGATCTGTGCCGCTGAGTTGCCGCCGCCAATGATTAACACGCGCTGCCCGGCAACCTGCTGCGGAGAGTGATACATTGCCGAGTGAAGCTGTTCGCCATTATAGTTCTCCAGACCAGGATAATCCGGCAGATAGGGCTTGGACCACGTTCCTGTTGCACTAACTACCGCACGCGTTCGATACACGCCACGATCTGTTTCGACCACAAGCGCGTCGGTTTCAGCCCGAACCCCGCTGACGCGTACTGGCCGTTGAATTGGTAGCTGATAACGTTCTTCATAGGCTGTAAGATAATGAAGCACGGCATCGCGAGATGGAACTTGGGTATGATCGCCGGGCATCATCCAGCCAGGGAGCGAGCTATACGGCGGCGGCGAGAACAAGCGCAGCGAGTCCCATCCATGACGCCACGCGCCGCCAGCAGCGTGTTCGGCATCCAATATGACAAAACGAAGCGCTGTCCGTCGCAGATAATAGCCGACAGCTAATCCAGCCTGACCAGCGCCAATCACGACAACATCATGCGCCCCAGCTGTCATCGCAATGCCTCCCACTAGCGCTCAGACCCATGTGCCAACTGCTCATTCCCCCACCGCAAATATGTTCCTTTTTCAAGATACCACGAACGTCGTCGCATAGGGCAGCAAGTGCGCAACATCGTCGTGATCACCTGAAATGATGGTCTGTGGGAATGTACGGCTGGAAAACACTGTGAAGGTTGCGATGATGCGCTATACTAAGGTTTGTCGTGGCACTATGACCTAATGCTGCCGAAAGCGATGCGAGAGCGAGGGGCGATGGCGACCATTCTTTTGGTAGAAGACGATACCGCGATTCGTGAGGGACTCCAGGAAGCGCTGCTGGAGGAGGGTTACACTGTACAAAGCGCCCGTGACGGTCAGGACGCGCTGACGCAGCTTCAGCAAGGGCTACGCCCAGACGTGATTGTGTTGGACTTGATGCTGCCGAACATAAGTGGACAGCAATTTCGTATTCGGCAGCTAGCCGATCCCGAGTTGCGTACAATTCCGCTTGTTGTTATTAGCGCTTTTCCTTTGGCGGACAATATCGCACGCGCATTGCAGGCGACCGCTTTTATTCCCAAGCCGTTGCAGCTCAACCTGTTATTCGATACCATCGAAACGCTTATTTGAGGTAGTTGACGAGCTGTTGCTATGTTGTCGCATTGTACTTACGAGGGAATGCACGAGCGCAAAATGTAGTCGGCGTTCGCTTAGATGGTCGCTGGGTAAAATAATGCATGAAGCTGCTGCGTAATCGCCGGTCCAAAAATCACCTCGCCATTGCTGACGCCCCGGATCGCGCGCAACACTTCGCCTTTCAGCGCGTCTTTAAGTAGGTAGCCGCGCGCCTGTCTGAATCGCAGCGAAAACGGAGTCGACATCGTTGAACATGGTTAGCACCACAATTCGGATGTAGGGACTGGTGTGCAAGATACGTTGGGTCGCGTCCAATCCATCGCCATCCAGCATTTTGAGATCCATCAAAATCATATCCGGCTGCAGCCCGTGCGAGCGCAATAGCTTCTGTTCCATTGATTGCCTCATCGCCGCGAACAGGGGGAGCAAACGATGAATACAAAAGCAACAATAACTCTGCCCGTTGGGGGCATGGATTGTGTCAGTTGTGCGGCGCACGATGAAGAGGCGGTTGGCACGCTGCCTGGTGTTGATACTGTACAGGTGCTTGTCGCGGCTGAGCGAGCAACTGTCACCTATAACCCTGAAACAACTACTCGTGACCAAATTGTGGATGCCATTCATTGGGCAGGCTACCATGTGCCGCACGAGGCTAAACTAGCAGCCATTGAAACACTAGCGCTGTCTCAACGTATGGTCGGCTCAGTTATTGGCTGGGGTGTGCTCGGTCTTGTGGCGCTGGAGAAGCAGAAGTCCAGAAAGCGCCGGTGCAGCGTTTCGCGGATACATTTTCGACGTATTATTTGCCCGTCGTGCTGATGGTTGCCCTGCTTACGTTTCTTGTAACCGGACAGATATTAAACTCCGTAGCAGTATTAGTGGTGGCTTGTTCGTGTGCAATTGCCTTGGCGACATCGGTTGTTGTGCTTGCCAGTGTCGGCAACGCAGCCCAGCGTGGTTTGCTGATCAAGGGCGGTCTGACGCTGGAGCAATTAGCGCGAGTTGATACGGTCGTTGTTGATAAAACTGGTACATTGACGCGTGGCCAGCCGCAGGTAACCGACATTCTACCGTTTGGCATAACTGAGGCGGTGCTGGTGCAGGCGGTGGCGACGCTTGAACACCGGAGTGAGCATCCCCTGGCACGAGCGATGGTAGAGGCTGCTGCCCGGCGCGGTATTGTCCAGGGCACGGTTGAACAATTCGCGGCGCTGCCCGGACGCGGCGTTGTCGGCATCGTTGACGGCAATCAGTGGGCAATTGGCAATCGTCGCTTGTTAAGCGAACGCCGGGTCAAGCTTGATGTTGCGCATGAGCAGTCAGCCCAGATGCTTGAAACGAACGGTAAAACAGTCTTTTTTGTGATGCTTAACGATGCTGTTGTTGGTCTGGTTGGCTTAGCTGATATTCTCCGTGTCGATGTTAAGCAGGCGTTGGGCGAGCTATCCCAGCTTGGTATTCGACGGGTTGTGCTGTTGACGGGCGATAACGAGCGTGTCGCTGCTAGCGTAGCCGCAGAGCTTGGCATCGAGTACCGCGCCGACCTGTTGCCGGAGCATAAGATCGCAGCTGTCAAAGAGCTTCAACAGACCGGCGCTGTGGTGATGATGATTGGCGATGGTGTGAATGATGCTCCCACACTGGCGCATGCCGACGTCGGTCTGGCCATGGGCGTGGCTGGCATTGATGTTGCACTCGAAGCCGCCGACGTTGCCTTGATGCGCGATGAATGGCGCATGGTGCCGGAAACGCTGCGGATTGGCCGGCGCGGACGTCGCACCATTCGGCAGAACATAGGCTTTACGGCGCTGTATAACGTGCTGGGCCTGACGTTCGCCGTGATTGGGGTCTTCAATATGGGCTGCCGCCGCGCAGAGCTTGCCCGATGTCGTAATTATGCTCAATTCCGCTCGCTTATTACGTCAGCGCGGTGGCTCATTACCGCAGCCAGAAGCAAGCAGTCAGGTTGTGCGTGTCGCTTAGCCTGAGTCGATTCTGCGCCAACCCATGCTGATTGATGATGGTTCGTGTGCTGGGTAAGATTGCTAGCGGGCACAGCAAGAGGTTCTAAACATGTGTTAGAACCTCTTGCTGCGCTTTGTGTTCACTCAAACTATTGTTGAGGCACGTTTACAATCCAATGTGTCTCGTCAAACGGTTGTGTCAGAAGTGTTATTCGCAGCGTATTCGCGTTGGGACGCACCGACTGGGGAACAATAACGGTCGCCGTCTGCTTTTCGTTTGGCTTAACAACCAGTGATCCCACCGGCTGAGATAGCGACGGGTCGATCTCATACTTAAGTGCGTTATCTGTGATTAGAATGTTTTCTGGTACCAGTGCCATCTTCGCCGAAGTACGACGCCGATTTTCAACCGTCCAATCGAGCTTGATCTGCCCTTTGTTGAAATCAACGGTTTCTAGCGTAACGATCACATCGGCATTTTCTTCGTCTGTCCGCAGCCATTTTCGCTGCTGCCCGTCCCAACGTCGAAATGCCTGCTGGTGAACTACCGAAATATTGTTTTCAACGCCTATCGGTAGACCACCTTGTGGAATTGTCGGTACTGGAATCATGGTTGGCGGCACGAATTCAGCTGCACTATTGGACCGTGGCTGTAATGCTGCAAATGTCCAGACCAGTGCCAGCAACGCGAATACCGTAAGAACGCCTCCCGGCCAGTTGTTGAAGCGTCGCCACGTTTCCCGCCACCATGGAGTTGCTGTTGGTACTGCTGCCGGCGTGGCCTTGATTTCAACTTGCTTCGGTGCGGGTCGAGCAACCGGCTCGGTCGGCGTATTGGCCCAGGGCGGCATAACACCGGCAAGCAAGTCGTTCAGCTCCTGCCATGGCTCGCAGTGTAGCAGCTTGGGGATACGTACCAGCTCATCATCCGACAGCTCAATCCCATTTGATCGCTCGGTAAGCAGATAGGTCGGCATCTCATCCAGACCCTTGACCTGCACCTTCCAGTCAAGGTCAATCTGCGAGCCGGGTTCGACCGTCGGCACGAGCACGATGACGCGTTTGGCCGCGCGAAAATCAACTGCGCTCGCCTTTTGCGCCGATACAATCGCTGTTTTGTTGTCATTGAGAAAGTTTGTAAAGTTGTAGAAATAGTTGACGACTTGGCCATATGGATTTTTACGACCTGGATTTAGCTCCTTGGTCGAGCCGTTTTTGCTGACAACTTTCCACTTACCGTTGACCGAGCCGAACACGGTGCCGTCAACGTGCTTCAACTCCAGAATAAAAATCGCATCTGATTTGAGGATGACCAGATCGATTGCGCGACCGCCCACGCTGAAATTAGCGATCATCACATACAGCCCTTCCAAACGGTCAAGACCGTTTGCAAGCGCGATGATCGCTTTGCGCTCGTTTGGATTATCCGGCTTCTCGCCGATCCAGACCTGGACGGCCACGATGCTCTCCCGGAACGTACTGCTGGAGTGGGGGTAAACTCCTGGTAATTGTTTTAGCGCGATGGTTTGTTACTACGTTGTTGCGCCCCGTCCGGCACCAGCGCATCATCTGCGTCGTCCACCACTGCGCGCGGGATACCCCGCTCCCTTCGTGGTGCTCTTACCTCCACGACCTCCACCACTATGAGACGATCCCGATGCGCCGGCAGTTGCGCCTTTGGCCTGCGTCGTGCCATTGCTCTTCGGTCGCTCATTGACGCTTTCTAGCAGCGCCGTTGTATCTTCCAACGCCAATGTTCGGCGCAGCTCAACCACTTGATCTCGAAGCATTGCAGCTTTCTCGAACTCAAGATTTTTGGCCGCGTCCTTCATCTGCTTTTCAAGCTCCTTGATCATCTTCAGCAGCTCGTCCTTCGGAATGGCTACCGAGCCGGTACTGCCTACAATGTAAGGCGCTTGCTCTTCCGCAACTTGCTTGAGTTGACTCGTCAGGTCGCGAATTTGCTTAACGATACCACGCGGCTCAATTCCGTGCCGCTTGTTATGCGCCGATTGTATATCGCGACGGCGCTGTGTTTCCTTAATCGCTGCATCCATGGAGCGAGTTACGGTGTCGGCGTACATAATGACGGTGCCGTCAACATGTCGGGCGGCGCGGCCAGTCGTCTGGATCAGCGCAGATGTTGATCGAAGATAGCCTTCTTTATCGGCGTCAAGGATGGCGACGAGCGATACTTCCGGTAGGTCCAGACCTTCACGCAGTAGGTTAATGCCGACAACCACATCATAAACGCCGAGCCGCAGATCGCGCAAGATTTCAACCCGCTCAATCGTGTCAATATCGGCATGTAGATATTGTGTCCGAACGCCCATCTCTTTCAGATAATCCGCCAAATCCTCGGCCATTCGCTTTGTGAGCGTTGTTACCAAGGCGCGCTGCTGGGACTCAACCCGTTTCCTGATCTCGCCAAGCAGGTCGTCGATCTGGCCGCGCGTAGGCCGCACCTCAATCACCGGGTCGAGCAGTCCGGTTGGCCGAATAATCTGCTCGATGTTCTGCTCCGAATGTTCCATCTCATATGGCCCCGGCGTGGCCGAAACATATACGACTTGATGCAGATGCTCGGCCCACTCATCGAACGTCAGTGGCCGGTTGTCCAGCGCGCTTGGTAGGCGGAACCCGTAGTCAACCAATGTCATCTTGCGGCTGCGGTCGCCGTTAAACATACCGCGCACTTGCGGCACCGAGATGTGCGACTCGTCCACAAACATCAGGAAGTCGTCAGAAAAATAGTCGAGCAGCGTCCACGGCGTTTGACCTTGCTCCCGCCGGTCCATGTGCCGACTATAATTCTCGATCCCGGAGCAGTAGCCCATTTCAGCCATCATTTCAAGATCGTACATCGTGCGCTGTTTGAGCCGCTGCACTTCCAGCAATTTGCCGTCGGCTTCTAGCTCCTTGATCCGCTCGGCTAGCTCGGCCTGAATATCACGGATCGCCAGCTGCAGCTTTTCGCCGGTCGTAATAAAGTGCTTCGCCGGAAAGATGTCGATTGCCTTCTTTTCGACCAGCAGCTCGCCCGTCAACGGATCGACCTCGACCATACGTTCGATCTCATCGCCCCAAAACTCAATCCGATACGCAGTCTCGGCGTTGGCCGGGAAAATCTCAAGGGTATCGCCGCGTACTCGAAACGTGCCACGGTGAAAGTCGATGTCGTTGCGCTCGAACTGAAGATCGATCAGGTGCCGTAAAATTTTATCGCGGTTACGTACTTCGCCTGTTCGCAGTTGTAGCGCCACCTGGCCATAATCTTGTGGCGATCCCAGACCGTAGATCGCGGATACCGAGGCGACAATCAGTACGTCTTTGCGTGACAACAACGATTGTGTCGCTTCGTGTCGCAGCCGATCAATCTCTTCGTTGATCTGCGCTTCCTTCTCGATGTACAAATCTTTCGACGGTACATAAGCCTCGGGCGTGTACATGTCGTAGTACGAAACGAAGTAGCTTACCGCATTGTCTGGAAAGAATTCCTTGAACTCTGCGTAAAGCTGTGCCGCAAGCGTTTTGTTATGCGCCATGACCAGCGTCGGACGCTGTAGCTGCTCAACCACTTGCGCCATCACAAAGGTCTTGCCTGTTCCGGTTGCGCCTACCAATACCTGCTGCTTGAGCCCGTTGTTGAGCCCTTCAACCAGCTTCTGAATCGCTACAGGTTGATCGCCGGTTGGTTGAAAAGGCGCGTTTACTCGAAACGGTGGCATAGCTTGGTTTTCCTTTGGGTGGGGCCATAAAAGCTTTACACTTAGCTATATTATACCGCAGATCACGCGTCACTTCCAGTCCTACCATGCATAGTATCCGCTCGTTTGTGCTGATCCATCAATGCAAATAAACCGAGGACCAAGAACTTTGGAGCTGGCTCCAGTTCTTGGTCCTCGGTTCTTGGTATGTAGCCGGAATGTATTAGACCAGCGCTAGCTCGGTTTCACGGTCGAACAGGTGCATATTCGACAGGTCCAGCGCAAGGCGAAGTGGCGTGCCCGTACCCGCTTGTGTGCGAGGGTCGAGCTTACCGACAAACTCCTTGTTGCCTGACTGAACATACG
>JASKZZ010000014.1 GCA_030147335.1 Herpetosiphonaceae bacterium
GCCATTGGAATTGATACGCTCCAATCTTGCGCTTCGTACCACTGCTTCATAATGCCGTAGCGTTCGCTGCCCATCACAACTGCAACTCGTCCGCGATAGTCTGCTTTACGATAGTTGACGGAAGCGTCAGTATCGGTCGTAATGATCTGGAAGTTGTGTTCTTTGAGCCAGGAGATCGCCTCACTCATATCAGTCTCAATAACAGGAAACGTGAAGGCCGATCCCATACTTGAGTGCAGCACTTTGGGATGCGACAAGCGTGTTCGTCGGTTGGTAATGATAATGCCATGCGCTCCAACGGCATCCGCGCAGCGGATAATCGTCCCCACATTGCCTGGAATTTCTAATCCGTCAAGCACCATCAACCGCGTGTTTTGTCCTAGCGGAATGTTCTCCCAACTAAAGCGCGGCAGCTGCACGATGGCAGCAAGTCCATCCGGCTGATCTTTGTCGGTCAGCCGATCCATGACTTTTTCACTGACCAAGTATGAATGAGCGCCACTATCAATGATTTGCTGGGCAAGATGCTGGCCTGCTTCGCCCCGCAGCTGCTCGGGACACACAAAGAACGCTCGAATTTCAAGCGACTCTTTGAGCGCAAGCGACAATTCCCACAGTCCTTCCAAGCATGCCAAATTCTCAGGATTAGACTTCGTGTTATTTTTGATGGTGAGATATTGCTTGATGCGCGGATGTTGAATTCCTGCCTGTACAAGATGGCTAAAACTCATTTTTGCTCCTTTCGTGTTGACCGCTGCCGCATTGCCTCGTACACCAGTAGTGCAGCTGCCGTCGCTACGTTGAGCGAGTTGACATGACCAACCATGGGGATACGCACTTCAATATCTGCTTCTTGAAGCCACAAATCGCTCAGTCCATACTTTTCCTCGCCGACCGCAATCGCAACTGGGCCATGCAAAGCAGCATCTGTGTACGCAGTTGTTGCGCGAGGAGTAGCGGCGACAATAGCAATATTGTGGTGCCGCAGCCAACTGATTGTTTCAAGATTATGTGCCGCTCCAACAGGAACACTAAAAAGCGCGCCCTTGCTTGAGCGTACAACATTCGGATTGCTCCAATCTGTTAGTGGGGCGGCAGCAATCACGGCGTGAACACCCGCTGCATCGGCGGTACGCAGCATTGCACCAAGGTTGCCGGGCTTTTCTACCCCTTCAGCCACGATCACCAGTGGATTGTGAGGAAGCACCAGTGCATCGAGCTGCGTTTTGATGAGTGGAAACGTTGCAAGCCAACCGTCTGGTCCTTCGCGGTACGCAATCTTGTCAAAAACGCGATCACTGACCTCGATTAGCTCTGCTCCTGTTTGGCGGACGCGTTCAAGCAGCTGCTCTTGCTGTTGTGATCGAAACAGTGCAGGACAGAAAAACAATGCTGTTGGCTGTGCGCCGCTGTCAAGTGCTAGGAACAGCTCTTCATATCCCTCAACACGCATCAAGCCAGTCTGTTCACGGTCTCGTCGGTCACGCAGAGCAACGATGTGTTTCACGCGAGGATTTTGTGGGCTGGTAATAATCATAAGGCGGACCATCGTGCAAAAATTGCGGTTGACAACAGTCGTCCTGTTCCGCGTTCGGCAATAACTGTTTCGCCACCACTCAACGTTCCGTCATGATTGGCCACCATCTCACTCAACAAGTAATACAGGCTCAATGCCGAAAAGCGGATCGCATAAGCGGTCAGCATCACAAACAGCGGTTTGGCTGTGAATAGTTGACGACACTCGTTCAGTAGCTCCGGCAAAGACTCCTCAATCCGCCAAATCTCGCCTTTGGGGCCGCGTCCAAACGGCGGTGGGTCGATAACAAAGCCGTCATACTGCGCCCCACGTCGTACCTCTCGACGAACGAACTTCAACGCGTCGTCAAGAATCCAGCGAATTGGCCGATCATCGAGCTGCGAAAGTAGCTGATTTTCACGCGCCCAGCCAACCGTTTTCTTGGAAGCATCGACATGCGTGACGTTCGCACCAGCACTTGCTGCGGCCAACGACGCAACGCCGGTATAGCCGAACAAATTCAGAACTTTGACTGGTCGTCTCGCTGCTTCGATGCGACCACGCATCCAATCCCAGTGCGTCGCCTGCTCAGGAAACACGCCCATGTGCCGGAATGGTGTTGGCTGCGCCCAGAATGATAGCCCTTTATAGCGCATCACCCACTGCGGTTCAATCGTTCGACTGTATGTCCAACGACCGCCTTCCGCGTCACCATCGGTACGAAACACGCCGTCGGCTCGCATCCATTCTTTTTCTGTAAGCATCGGCTGCCAGATTGCTTGAGGCTCTGGTCGCACAAAGCGGTATGGTCCGAAGCGCTCAAGTTTTGATCCGTAACCACTGTCAATTAGCTCGTAGTCCGTCCAGTCGGGCGAGTTGAGTAATTCAAATTTTGGTTGTTGTTGCATTAAGGTATGCTCGATAACTTTTTTATGTGTAGCTATTGTGCGCAAATGTTGCTGGAATCGCAAGTGTATAGTGACGCTCGGTCATGTTGAGAACGAATATCTCAGCTTGTCGCAATCTCCCAAGCAATATCGCAACCAGGCAACATAGTCTTTGGAAAGGTAAGACAAGGTGAATCTCTGCTTTACATACTATGAGGATATGGTATAATCACGCCTTGTACCGGGGGGCTACGCGCCCCTCGTTGTTACGCCAGTTACGCCGCCCGGTTGCGGGTGAGTAGAGGAATAGGGAGTTTAGGTCCGGCTAGGCCGGGAACCAACCCCCTGTTCCTATCGCATTGTCTAAAGGCTTACACAGCATTTGTAGCTGTAGCAGGAGGATCGTTACACATGGCACGCCAGAAGTTCGAGCGGAACAAGCCGCACCTGAACGTCGGCACGATTGGCCACGTCGACCATGGCAAAACGACGCTGACCGCCGCCATCACCAAGACGTTGTCACTGCGCGGTGGCGCGGAGTTCCTCGCCTACGACCAGATCGATAATGCTCCCGAGGAGCGCGCGCGCGGCATCACCATTGCCATTCGTCACGTCGAGTATCAGACCGAGAACCGGCACTATGCCCACGTCGATTGCCCCGGTCACGCCGACTATATCAAGAACATGATCACCGGCGCGGCCCAGATGGACGGCGCGATCTTAGTCGTCTCCGCCCCCGACGGCCCGATGCCCCAGACCCGTGAGCACATCCTGCTTGCCCGTCAGGTTGAGGTGCCCGCGATGGTGGTGTTCTTGAACAAGGTCGACATGATGGACGACGAGGAGCTGTTGGAGCTGGTCGAGCTGGAGTTGCGCGAACTGCTCAGCCGCTATGGCTTCCCCGGCGACGAAATCCCGATCGTGCGTGGCTCGGCGCTTGCGGCGTTGGAGTCGGCCTCGAAGGACCAAAGCTCACCCGAGTATCAGCCGATCTTGGAGCTGATGAACGCGGTGGATAGCTACATCCCGACGCCGGAACGCGACGTGGACAAGCCGTTCCTGATGCCGGTGGAAGACGTGTTCGGCATCAAGGGTCGTGGGACGGTGGTGACCGGACGCATCGAGCGTGGCCGGGTCAAGGTCGGCGAAACGGTGGAAATCATCGGCATGGCCGAAGGCGCACCGCGCACGACGGTGGTGACGGGCGTGGAAATGTTCAAGAAGCTGCTGGACGAAGGCGTAGCGGGCGACAACGTCGGCGCGCTGGTGCGTGGTATTGAGCGCACGGACGTGCAGCGTGGGCAAGTGCTGGCGAAGCCAGGGTCGATCAAGCCGCACAAGAAGGTCAAGGCGGAAGTGTACGTGCTGAAGAAGGAAGAAGGCGGACGGCACACGCCATTCTTCCCGGGGTACCGCCCGCAGTTCTACATCCGCACGACGGACGTGACGGGCAGCATCTCATTACCGGAAGGGATGGAGATGGTGATGCCGGGCGACAACGTGCAGATGGGCATCGAGCTGATCGTGCCGGTGGCGATCGAGGAAGGGCTCCGCTTCGCGATCCGCGAAGGCGGACGCACGGTCGGCGCGGGTGTCGTGACCAAGATCGAGGAATAAGGCACATTTAGGGGTTATGCTTTGAGTGTTGAGCTAACGCGTGTTGGCTCAACACTCATCACTATTTATTGAGGGTCACATGGCTTCCAAGAAGGGCAACCGCATTACCATTACACTCGCCTGCACTGAGTGCCGCGAGCGTAACTACACATCACAGAAGAACCGCAAGAACGACCAGGGCCGACTAGAGCTCCAGAAGTATTGTCCGCGCTGCCGCGTTCACCGCGCTCATCGTGAGACCAAATAAGTAAAC
>JASKZZ010000078.1 GCA_030147335.1 Herpetosiphonaceae bacterium
ATAGAATGGCGAATCTTGGACGAATTTGCGGTATTCGGCCCTGTGGGTTGTCGCGTACAGTTCAGCAGCAGCCCAGTAGAATTCGTCGGCAACGTGATTGTCGTTGTACGCTCCGCCGCCAGTACCGTCTTCGGCTGGAGCATACACCGCCGGATTTGCCAGCGCTGCCTTCCATGCACGCTCTGCAGCTCGCAAACATGTTAGTGAGTAATCACGATCAAAGTCTTCCCAGATGCGAGAACATTGTGCTGCTGTTGCGGCAAGATTGAGGGTAGCCGCGGTGCTTGGGGGCCGCAGATAGCGTTCTTGAGGATCTTGATCTGGACGGAGCGGTAATCCTGTCCACGCTACATCATGAACTTTGTGATGCACCATTCCCGCACGCGGCTGATCTTCGGGCACCTGCATTTTCAGCATGAAATCCAGTTCCCAGCGAGCCTCGTCCAGAATGTCGGGAATGCCGTTGCGCATTTCTGGAATGCTGAGCGTACCGTCGTCGTACATGGTGGTGGACGAGCGATAGTATTTGGCGTGCTCATACTGATTCATCAGCGTCCACACCGAGATGCCACCGTTAACCACGTACTTGCCATGATCACCGGCATCGTACCAGCCACCTGTTACATCCAGGGAATAATCACAGCCAGTATTGGGAGCGCACGGCACTTGCTTGTCGCCCTTGTTCGGCGCAACGCTGACGTGTCCCGCTGGCCGGGTCCATTGCTCACCACCAGCGTACGGCATCTCAATCGCAATACCGCTGCGGTTATGATAAAAGTACGCCAGGGCATCGTACTTCATCTGGGAGTAAATGTCATAGCTGATGTCAAAGGTATGGCTCATATCGTCGCCAACCTTCAACATAAAGCCCATGCCAGGCCGCTGATAGCTAGAAAAATCAACGATATGGACATGATCGCCCGAGTCAGGATCTAGGCCAAACACGGTTGTCATGCCATTTGCTACCAATCTTCCGGTGCCGTTGAAAAGCTGCCAGCTCTGCGGAGCGTCCGCCGCGTTTACGACTGTCGCCTGCTTAACAGCAGTAGGCAGATAACCGACCTGATTGACGCGCACGTTCGGTGCTGCCATTGGCGGCTCGGACGGCTCCGGTGTAAATTGCGGATCATCAAGCACAATATCATCCAGGCAGATGGTAAACGGCGTTGTCGCAGTAGCGCGCGGTCCACCCATATGAAAGGCAAACTCGTTAGCCACGGCATCATTACCGTTCATGGTGAAGCTGCTGGTGAAGGTTTGTTGTTCGGTTGTTAGGTCAACGGTTTGATTCCAATATTCAGCGTATGGCTCGCCCGAATTGCCGATCTTGGCATACACGGTTGTCGGCGCAGTTGCGCGTGCCTTAAAGCTGATCGTGTAGGTGCGCCCGTTAGTCAGCTGTACGCCTTGGCGAGTTTGGACTTCCCAGGCATTGTTGCCTTTAGCTTCAATCGTTAAGCAAAGCTCGCCGTTAACAACCGCAGCACTGCCTTTAGCAGGATCCAGGAAGAGCGAGACCCACGGATTAGATTGGCCATTGTCAAAGTTGCCGTTTTGCAGAATATTTTCTGCCTGCACGGTTGGCACAGCGCTCATGAGCGAGAAGCTGACCAGTGCCACAATCGAGACAAGAACCGTGATTCGCGACACTAAGCGGTGATATTTCATGTCACCTCTCCCTCTATAGTTATTGGTACTCGATCCGGAAACACACTTTCTCGCACGACCTTGTGACTCACCATGTGTCCTTTCTCTGAATAACCACTACTTGCACAGTCGCAACCGATAGAAAATTGTCACGAGCTACTCCTTTCATTGAAACAGCACTTGTGAAGTGCTTGATGACGATGTTCGGTTGCGAAGGGGGATTTTTGCGCGGATACCTTTGCATTGGTCAAATAAAGGTTTACGCTCTTAAGTGTTTTTGCGCGGCTGGAGTGTGTGCGACCGGCACATCCCGTACACCAATGCAAACAAGCTTAAATCAAAAACAGCAGCGTGCATGATGAACTGATCTCGTTTTGCTGCAACGAGATCAGCACGCACCTGCTGTGTACCAAACAATGCTTTTGGTTCAATGTCACCGCCTCATTGCGGATGGAGTGAGCATACAACACTCGTGTAGGAACGCTTCATTCGATGAAATTTGTCAACGAATCAACAACTGGCTAGAACACGAACCTACTGGTCTACGATAAAGGATGCTGGGTATCTTGTCAAAGCAGCTGGTGATTGCAGATGAGCGGGAAAATAGCTTTAGAAGGCACGCATGTAACGTATCAAACGAAGCACAGGTTTGTTGTCGTGGCTAGGCGTTGCCTACTGCTTCCGCTTTGCGCAAGGCTACAATGATAGCCGTTAACCATACTCCTCCTACGACAGCGCCCGCCGCAAGATCGCTTGGCCAGTGGGTACCAAGACAAAGGCGGGCCAATCCAACAGCGACAACCAGTAGGGCACATAATCCCAGCGCGAGCAGTTGCTCTGCGCGTCGGTGAGACGCCGAAATCCAGAAGTAGGCTAGCAAGCCATACACCGCGATTGTTTGGGCGACATGGCCTGATGGAAATGAGTGGAAGCCTGGTGACGCGGCACCATCGTAGATTAACGTGGGCCGCTGCCTATCCCACATAAGCCAGCCAATCAGCACGATCGTGTCGATGATGGCAAAGGCGGCGACGATTGAAAGGGCGCGTAGCGGAGCGTTCCACCAGATCGCAATGATTGCTGCGACCAGGATAACAGGTATGAGAAAGACCGAGTTGCCGGGCGTTTCTACCCAGATTGCGGCATGGAACGATATTGGGCTGACATCCACCAGTCGCAAAAATAGCTGCGTTTCATCCTCGATCACTGTGCGTGCAGCCCAAACAAGACCAAGCATCACTGCCGCAGTTATCAGCCATCCAAGTACAAGGTAGCGCCCCCAAGCAGCAGCTGCTCCTCGGGGCAGGCGCGCCCATGTGTCAGCAAACTGCTGTAGGGTCCGGTGAATGCTATGCGTCAGGAGCCAACGCTGCCTATGAGTCTTGTCCGATACGGTATTGTTCATGTTTCGACCCAATAAAGCCGCTTCGAGCGGTACACACATACAATTTGGTAGGAGTGACAATGTGGTTTAGCTGCTGCGGCGCAAAGCATAGTTGAGGCCGCCCACACGGTACCACTTGTAGGCATAGGCATCAAGCGCAATATGGTGGACGCCATTATCGTCGGCATGGCTTTGCAATTCCTCGCGCAAATCTACCAGCAGCTCGCCGCCTTCAACCTCAACTTTGAGCTGCAGCTCGTGTGCTTGCTGGTCAAAATTATGAAGAATGATCAGGGAGTTGCCGCGCCAATCATAGCGCATTGCAATCGCTTGTGGAACGCCCGTCGGCACAAGCTCCCAGCTACCTAATCCAATCTCAGGACATTCTTGCCGTAGCCGAATCATGTGTGTCGTCCAGGTCAAGAGTGAGTTGGGATCGCGTCGTTGCGCCTCGATGTTAACCCGCTCGTAGCGATACACGCCTTCATTGATGACCGGATGAATTGTGTTTGGGGCAACCGAAAACCCTGCTTGAGGCTCGTTCGACCACTGCATCGGTGTGCGGACAGCTTCCCGCTCGGGTAGCGTCAAATCATCGCCCATGCCAATCTCGTCGCCGTAGCGAATCACGGGCGTTCCAGGCAGCGAGAACATCATGCTGTAGGCTAACTCGACATGACGCCGATCTCCCAGCATCGTCGAGAGCCGTCGTCGAATGCCACGCTCATACAACTGCATCGAAGCTTCGGGGCCAAATCGGGCAAAGACCTGCGCGCGTTGCTCATCGGTGAGCCGTCCAAGGTCTAGCTCGTCATGATTACGCAAAAAATTGGCCCATTGCGCCGCTGCGGGAATATGTTGTGTTGCTTGCAATGCCTCGACCAGTGGTTGTGTATCTCCAGTGGCAAGTGTGTAGAACAGGTGCTGATTCACATAAAAGTTGAACATCATGTGAATGCCTTCGCCGCCCTTGCCGAAATAATCCATTGTTTCTTGCGGAAGGACATTCGCCTCGCCCAACAAAATTGCATTGCCGACCCGCCACTGCAAAAACTGCCGCATGTCGGCAAGATACTCGAAGTGCTGTTCGCCCTGCTTGCCCGGCACGGTTGACTCAATAACAAATGGCACGGCATCGACCCGAAACCCTGCGACTCCTTGTTGGAGCCAATAGCCCATGATACGCAGCACTTCACGACGAACGTGCTCGTTGTCCATATTCAGGTCGGGTTGATGCTTATAAAAGCGATGGTAGTAATACTCCTTAGCTTTTTTGTCGAGAGTCCAGGTCGACTCTTGAACGCCCGGAAAAACAATGCCTGACTTCCAATCTTCTGGTTGCTCCTTGGACCAGATGTACCAGTCGCGGTACTGCGAGTTGGGATCGGAGCGTGACTGCTGGAACCAGGGATGTTCGTCGGATGTGTGATTAACGACCAGATCGATAATCACTTTAATCCCACGCTTTTTTGCCTCGTGCATAAACTCGACAAAGTTGCCGCTCGATCCATGACGTGGATCTACGCTATAAAAATCGCTGATATCGTAACCATTATCGCGATTAGGCGTTGGCTGGAACGGAGCGAGCCAGATCGCGCCGATACCAAGTGCATGAAGGTAGTCAAGACGTCGGATTAACCCTTCAAAATCACCGATGCCGTCGCCGTTCGCATCCATAAAAGTTTCAAGATCAAGACTATAAATGACGGTGTTTTTGTACCAAAGATCGTCAATCACGGCATACTCCTCACAATGCTAAGGGGTCGTTTCGGCACTATGCTTGGTTAAACTTGCAAACAACGTATGGATATGCAGTGCTATTTCAGCGCGGGCAGCACACGCTCTCCAAACGCCTCAATGAATCTCTGCTGTTCACGATTAACATTATGCACATAGATGCGGTCAAAGCCCAGCGCAATATCTGCTTGCAGCCAAGCCAGATGTTGTTCCAGATCGTGGGAGATGCGGATTGAGTCATCCAAATCATCGGGCCGCACAAATTGGGCTGCAAGATCAAATTGCTGGGGTAGCTGTAGCTCGGTGAGTACCGCGCTGGGAAAAATGTTTGTGCTCCATTGTTCATGTGCTCCTGTTCGCGCTTCTTGCTCGGTCGACGCGAACGAATGTTGGGCTTGAAGATACATTGGCTTGCCTGCGCCGCCACCTTCCCGAAATCGCCGCACAACCTCCTGCATCTTTTCACGTGGTTGCACAACCGTGATCATGCCATCCGCCCAGCCGCCAACCCATTCTGCAGTTTGGGGTGTGATAGCCGCGCCGATGATCATGGGTGGCGTAGCTGGCCGGGTGTAAAGCTTGGCATCAACAACATCAAACGCGCCGTGATGCGTCACTGTCTCGCCCGCCCACAATGCGCGAATAACCGTTACGGCTTCGTGCAAACGCGCGTTACGTTCGGCTTTGGACGGCCAGCGTGTTCCGGTGATATGCTCGTTGAGCGCTTGACCGCTGCCCATTGCTACCCACAAACGATCCGGAAACATTTCGGCGAGTGTTGCCGCTGCTTGCGCGATAATTGCGGGGTTGTAGCGTTGGCCGGGCGCGTTTACGAGGCCAAACGATAGTTTGGTGGCGTGTAATGCCGCTCCCAACCATGACCACGCAAAGCCACTCTGTCCTTGACGCTCACTCCATGGAAAATAATGGTCGGAGCACATCGCTGCTTGAAAACCGGCTGTCTCCGCCATTTGGACGTACTGTAGCAGTTCACTTGGCCGAAATTGTTCGTGCGACGAGTGATAGCCAATAGTTGTCATAATGGTACGCATCCATTGCGATAGGGTACAGACAAAGCTGTACCGTTGCCAATTGCCATAATAGTTTCGATGGGTGATCCTAGTGTGTCGGAGCAGGAGATGTGCCATACAATGTGCAGCGAATGGAACTGCCTTTGCTCGTCCAGGCAACGATACGCAACCGTTGGGAACAAAGCTTGTTATTTTCGTGCTTGGTGCTCTTCGACACGTTATAATACACACGATTTTTTTTAGGAGACCAAGCATGTTGCGAACGCATACGTGCGGCGAGTTACGCGCTGAACACGCTGGACAAACTGTTACTTTGACCGGCTGGCTCAATCGTCGGCGCGATCATGGCCCACTGATTTTTATTGACCTCCGTGATCGTTATGGTATTTCCCAAATAACGGTGGACCAGACGAGTCATCCCGAGGCGCATAGCGCGCTGGAACAGGCACGCAGCGAGTTTGTGCTACTGATCGAAGGGTTGGTTCGGCAGCGACCAGCCGACTCCCGTAATGCAGAGCTGCCGACAGGGGATGTCGAGATTGTAGCGCATCGTGTGGTTGTGCTGAATCCATCCAAGCAGCCGCCGATCTATGTTGCCAAAGAAGGCAATGAAGAAGAAACACTGCGGCTCAAGTACCGCTACATCGATTTGCGCCGCGCGCGA
The DNA here is from genome assembly GCA_030147335.1 of Herpetosiphonaceae bacterium. Lineage (GTDB taxonomy): Bacteria > Chloroflexota > Chloroflexia > Chloroflexales > Kallotenuaceae > LB3-1. The sequence continues at coordinate 6,464 of JASKZZ010000078.1, forward strand.
ATGCAGCGCAACATTATTCTGCGCCACAAAACGGTCAAATTTATTCGCGACTGGATGGATGCGCGTGGGTTCTTGGAGATCGAGACGCCGATGTTGATGGCGTCAACGCCGGAGGGAGCGCGCGATTACCTCGTGCCGTCGCGGCTACATCCCGGCGAATTTTACGCGCTTCCGCAGTCGCCACAACAGCTCAAGCAGTTGCTGATGGTTTCCGGTTTCGATAAGTATTTCCAGATCGCTCGCTGCATGCGCGATGAAGACCTGCGTGCTGATCGTCAGCCCGAGTTTACCCAGCTCGACATTGAGATGAGCTTTGTGCAGCAAGACGATGTGTTGCAACTGGTTGAGGACTTGATCACCGAGCTGATCCCAGCGGTCACGCCGCATAAACGCATCATAACGCCGTTTCCGCGCTTGACGTATCAGGAGGCGATGGATCGCTTCGGCTCCGACAAGCCCGATCTGCGCTACGGCATGGAGCTGGTCGATGTTGGATCGATTGTAGCGGAGTCTCAGTTTGGCGTGTTTACGCAGGCAATCGCCAATGGTGGCCGAGTAAAGGGCATCAAAGCGCCTGGCTGTGGCGGCTATTCGCGCAAGCAGCTTGACGAGTTGAATCAAGTTGCACAAGCCGGTGGCGCGAAAGCGGTTGCAACGCTGGCGGTGGAAGCCGAAGGAGCACGCGGCTCGATTGCAAAATTCTTCGACGCCATGCAGATCGCGGCGCTAGTGCAAGCTTTTGACGCGCAGCCGGGCGATCTGCTGGTGTTTGTCGCCGATAACAAGGACGTTGTGGCCGCTGGACTTGATAAACTGCGGCGCGAGTTCGGCAAGCGTCTCAATCTGGCCGATCCTGATCTGCTGGCATTTGGCTGGGTGGTTGACTTCCCGATGTTTGAGTATAACGCCGATACGGGAGTGTGGGACGCCCAACACCATCCATTCTGTATGGTAAATCCCGAGGATGTTGAGAAACTAAACAACAACGAGTTGGAAGGCGTGCGCGCCGCGGCCTATGACCTTGTGTGCAACGGTTATGAGCTTGCGTCCGGCTCGGTACGTATTCATGATCGAGCGATCCAGCAGCGATTGTTTGAGCGTTTGCCGTACACACCCGAGGAAATTCAGCGCCGCTTTGGCCATATGCTTGAAGCCTTCGAGTACGGTGCGCCGCCACACGCCGGTATCGCTCCCGGCATCGACCGTTTGATGACGCTGCTGTGTGACGAGGAAAATATCCGCGAGGTGATTGCGTTCCCCAAAACGCAGCGGGTCGAGGATTTGATGATGAACTCGCCGTCTCCCGCCACCGAAAAACAGCTGCGTGAGCTTCGTCTGCGGATCGTAACCGACGAGAAGTAGCAAGGGGCTATATTCTGA
>JASKZZ010000188.1 GCA_030147335.1 Herpetosiphonaceae bacterium
TGTTTGGAAGTTGCCTTATAAGCCTGGTTGATGTACGAGCCTTGTGCGTCGGGCAGTTGTTCCATCGCCTGTTGCAAAATCCGATGGCTTTGGCGCATTTCTTCCATCCGAATCAGGAAGCGATCATACACGTCGCCGACCAAGCCAACCGGAATGTCAAAGGTAAAACGGTCGTAGATTGAATACGGCTCGGCTTTACGAATGTCATAAGGCACGCCAGAGCCACGCAGCACAGGGCCAGTAACGCTGTAGGAAGCGGCGACTTCTTTCGGCAAGATACCGACATTGCGCGAACGAGCCAGCAAGATTTCGTTCTGCATCATCAGGCCATCGAAATCTTCTAAGAAACGTGGCAGCCCTTGCAAAAACAAATCAATCTGTTCAACAACATTCGGCGTAAGATCACGCGCGACGCCGCCAAAGCGGAAATAATTACACATCATACGCGAGCCGCCGAGTGACTCGAAAATGTCCATGATCATTTCGCGCTGGCGGAAGCCGTACAGCAGAGTTGTACCCCAGGCACCCATGTCTTGCAGCCAGAAGCCAAGCGCAGCGGCATGGTTCAAAATTCGCGAAAGTTCCGACATAATGATGCGGATATATTCAGCACGCTCCGGCACCTCGATACCAGCCAGCTTCTCAACGGTCATGCAAAAGCCATGCTCGTTGATCATCGAGTTAAAGTAGTCGAGCCGGTCACAGATTGTAATAACCTGTAGATAGCTCCAGATCTCGCCAAGCTGCTCATGGTTGCGGTGCAGATAGCCAAACACCGGCTCCAAATGCACCACCGTCTCGCCATCGATCGTCGCCATCAGGCGGAACACGCCGTGGGTTGATGGGTGCTGGGGACCAATGTTAATTTGCAGTTCTTCAGTTTTAAGCATAGTTCATCACAGGAAATAACAGCAAACGCCAAACATGGCAGCTATTCTTCCCCGCCTTCCCCTTTCCACTTGAAGTGGTAATAGGAGTCTCCGACCTTTTCAAAATCTTTGCGCATCGGATGGCCTTCAAACTCGTCCCACATATAGATACGCTTATGATACGGATGACCAGGGAACTGCACGCCAAACAGATCCCAGCATACGCGCTCTTCCAAATTCGCTCCGGGCCAGATTGGCGTCAGCGAAGGAATAACAGGATTGTCGCGTGACACGCGCACTCGCACAACTTGCCCTGATCCGCCTTCGATGCGGAAAAAGTGATACACAACCTCGATCATCGCATACGCAGGGTAATCGATGGCGGTAACACGGGACAAATAGTTATAGCCCAGTTGATCACGCATGAATTGCGCAACTTCGATGATCCGCTCAGCCCGGACCACCGCATCGTCTTCAAACAACGGCGGAGCAGCTTCTTCTTTATCGACCTCTTCCGCGCCCCGTTCTGCGGCAGCATCACCTGTTGCCGGTGGTGGCGATGTGTCGCCACCAGTATCAGACGCGGTATCTTCCACCGCTAGCTGATGAGTCGGCTCCGTATTGCCATAGCGGTTGACGTACTTTGTCGAGTCAAGGGCGCCGGGGAGGTCGCGCTCCAAAACCTGTCGCAGCTGACCTTGGCTAAGCAGGGGCATTACTCTTGTCCTCCAGCACACGACGAGCATCGTCCGAAACACGTCCCGCGACCAGTCCCTTCGGCACGTTGCCTTCAAGCACTGCTGGATCAGTGTGGCGCTCGCCCATACCGCCCAACGCAGGACTTACAAACGGCATCATTTGCGGCACGCCGCCAACCGGATCGGCAACGCCAGGGATACCTGCGACAACCAGACCCTTCGCGCCGAACTGCGGCACTGGAAATTCAACAACAGGGTCTTTGCGATACCAGCGCACCTTTTTGATCTTTTCGTTGTCGATCTGCTCTTGCAGCGTGATCAACGAGTGCAGCAGCGCTTCAGGCCGTGGCGGACAACCCGGAACATACACATCAACCGGAACATACAAATCAACGCCGCGCACGACATTATAGCCGTCGCGGAATGGCCCACCCGATGTCGCGCACGCGCCCATCGAGATCACCCATTTCGGCTCCGGCATTTGATTGTACAAACGCACGATCTGGGGAACCATCTTTTTGGTCACCGTGCCGGAAACAATCATACAATCGGCCTGCCGTGGCGAGGCACGAAACAGCTCTGAGCCAAAGCGCGCAATATCGTAACGCGATGAACTCGCTGCAATCATTTCAATAGCGCAGCAAGCCAGACCGAAGCCCAACGGCCACACCGACGAGCGTCGACCCCAGTTGTACAGCTTGTTGACACTTGAAAGCAAAACGCCTTCTTGCTCAAGTTCCAGCTGAACTTCCTCATCGGTCATGTTGTCGTAAATTTTTGGTGCAGTTGTCATATCTCACCTTTAAGGCTTCAGGCATCGGGCTTGAGGCTTCAGGACAACACGAAACAAAAAGCTCCTCAAACCTCAGGCCTCAGACCCCAAACCTATTACAGCCACTCTAATGCGCCCTTGCGCCATGCATAGACCAGGCCTGCCACCAGAATCAACAAGAAAATTGTCATTTCGATCAAGGCAAACAAACCAAGCCGGCCATACGCTACAGCCCACGGGTACAAATACACGGTTTCAATATCGAACACCACGAATGCCAACGCGTATAAATAATACTGCACCTTGAACTGCACCCAAATCTCGCCAATCGCCTCAAGACCGCACTCATATGTGCTTTGCTTAATCGGTGTGGGACGGCTTGGCCGAACGAATTTCGAGACAATCAGCGGCAAAAGCGGGAATGTGATTGCCGCAATGGTGAAGATACCAATAAACGCGAAGTTACCCAGCACTGTAACGACTCCTTAGCATTCGCAACCAAGCAAAAAGAGCGTATGGATTCGAGGGCCACACCGCTCTGTCAGTAATGTATCAAAACTATGTGCATTGTATCACATAGTCCTTTTGACGTGCAACACAATGAGAACGACTTTCAATTCCACTCAGTACTCACAACGATGCTTTCATTGCATGGAACAGCATGGACGTTAGCGCGAAAGCTTCATCTCCACATGCCCGACCTGAATAATATCGCCATAGTTGACGGGCAACGGCTGGTCAAGCTCTCGACCGTTGAGCCACGAGCCATTCGTACTGCCTAGGTCCTCAACGATCCATGTCGAGCCGTCCCATTCGAGCAAAGCATGTTCGCCCGACAAAAAATTATCGTTGAGCGGAATATCAGTGCTCATCGCTCGCCCAATGGTATTTGCTTGGTCGAGTGGAAACTTCTTTCCCACCGGCAACCCGCTTTGCCCCGGATTGATGATCGTCAAGTAGCCATACTGCGACTGCGGTGTTGTATCGGCTCCAGCGCTGCGTAGCTCACGCGTAATCGTCCGCAGCACTTGGTACACAAACAGGTACAACAGAAAAACAACCGCGATCCGCAGCGCCAGGATCAAAAATTCGATTGAGTTATCAACAAGATTCATGAGTCTCTTTATTAAGCCTTATGTAATGCGAATAGCAGACAGGGAGCATTTAGTGCTGTTGAAACAGCATTTCCAGCCCACCAAGCGATACAATATCACCGTTGCGCAACACCTGCTCGGTGCTGACTGGCGTTCCATTAACATAGGTGCCGTTGGTCGAGCCTTGATCAGCAATCAAAAAGCGACGCGACTTGAAGCGAACTTGAGCGTGTTGCCGCGAGATACGCGGGTCTTCAAGCACAATATCGTTGTTAAGGCCGCGTCCAATCGTCATGATATTGCTTTCAAGTGCAAACACATGCGGCCCATTCACGGTTTGCATCACCAGCTCTGCCTGTGGCCCGGCTTGGCGCTGCTGACCTCCCGGCGCTTTAGTCGGGATCACCTGTGTGCTTTCAATGTTGCCACCGGGATTACCACCAGAGCTATTACCGGGATGAACACCAGTCATCTCGGCGACAACCTGGATCGTCCGCCGCCCAACGGCCGGGTCCGGCGCGACATCAACAACCGGATGCTGCAACAACGAAAAATTACGTTCACGCGCTAGATCACGCAGATAATTCGCCATCTCGCGTTCCAGATCGTCCTGCCACGCTTCAAACGCTCGAAAGTCCTCAGGGTTCAAAAACGCGCGGTAAAAGCTCGGCACGATCACCCGATCAACTGTAATTGTCTGCTGGCTTGCCATCGCTCGCTCTAGCCGCCTCGTAATCTCGGCGGGCGTGACTGGCGAACGAAATAAGCGCTTGGCCGATCCCTCGACCATGCTTTCCATAAACCCTTCAAATCGAGATAGTGCGCTCACCCCAACCCCCAGAACAATAGCAAATGACGATCAATAATTAAGCTACAGAATAATTTTGAGCTTCGTTGTATTTTCGGTACGTTATTGAGTCTCTCTTGTCGGTTCTTGGTTTTCAGTTTTTGGTTCTTTGACTGGACTGCCTAAGTATAACGGCTCCAGCGCAATAAGATCATCGATCTGACCTGCTTCCAGCCGAATCCATGCAAGCTCGGCAAGTGCCGCCGGACGTCGAACATTGTCTGTGCCGGTCGCAAACGTCGCAGCATCACCCAGCCGTTCCATCAGCAACGAGTGTGCCGCCTCATCCACATCACCGCAAAACAAGCCGACGTCGGTCAGCGAAGGCAGTTCCTCCAGCGATAGATTTTGTGGTTCTCGGGTTGCCCCCCAGCCATCAACGTGTCGATAAACAGTTGCGCCATAACGGTCGCGGCCAAGCCGAACCATCGGCACCACCGGCAGCGCGCTATGGCGATGTGGAAACGCGATGACATCAAGCGTCGCGATCCCGATCAGCGGAATATCTCGCGCAATCACCAACGATTTTGCCAGGCTCATCCCAACTCGTAGGCCGCTCCAACTTCCAGGTCCTGTTGCCACAGCCACCGCATGCACATCGGAGGGTACTGCATCTACGAGCCGCAGCAGCAAATCGATCATCGGTAACACCTGCTCGGCATGCCGACGACCCGAAGACCAGGCGCACTCAGCCAGAACGCGCGCTCCATCATACAGCGCGACGCCCGAGTCATTGGTTGATGTGTCGATTGCTAGCAGCATAAAAAACTTCAGGTCATTAAGGCTTGAGGTCTAAGGCTTGAGGCTTGAGCCACTAGCTATCAACCATCAGCACTCAGCACTTGAATTTTGTATCTCAAATTACACGTTTCAAGCTTTGAGTTCAGATACTGTTTTTGTTCTCGGCTCGTAGTTCTTGGTTCTTCAACCCCTGCACAACTTCCACATACCGATCTCCGTGTGGCACCAACTTGATCAAGCGCTCATTCTCACCGATATGCTCGATGAAAATTGCAAGATGCTCGCGTGGAAACCAGTCAGCGGCACGCTCGGCCCACTCGATGATCGCGACACCGTCACCGGCAATTACGTCGTCGAGGCCAACAGTTGCTAGCTCGTCGGACGTTTCGACACGGTACAGATCGACGTGAAAGATTGGAATGCGACGATGGGCGCGGTCCGCCTCGTACTCGTTGATCAGCACAAACGTCGGGCTGTTCACATCCATCTCATCCACGCCAAACGCGGCGGCAATGCCCTTGGTCAGATGCGTTTTGCCAGCGCCGAAAGGAGCAAACAATAGCAGCAGATCACCGGCTCGGAGCAGCGTGCCAAGCTGCCGTCCAAACGCAATCGTCTGCGCCTCGCTTCTGCTCTCTAATTCCAAGGTTGGCAATGTATCGTCGCCTTCGACCATGCCGCGCATTGTAGCATACCAACGACCACAGCCATCCACGTAGCTTGCATTGTGTTTCCAGATGGTTTGAGCGAGTGTTGTACAATTTTTACAACTCTGGTTGGACGCACGTCTTGCTGCTAGGGCCAGCAGGAGATAACCACAAAGTTACCAGCGGTTCCTACAAAGCGAGGATGCAGGAATTAAGTGTTTTTACACCAATTACTTTATATAAGGTAGATCTATGATAACCAGCGCTTTTGCATTATCGCACCGTGTCGGGGAAGTGCTGCAACGGCGCGGCCT
>JASKZZ010000191.1 GCA_030147335.1 Herpetosiphonaceae bacterium
TCGGGCTCAACCAAATGCTGCTGTCGGATTACCTGTGCCACGCCTGCTAAGCCGCCCTCGGCCTGCACATCACCCAGGTACGGAAAACGTGTCTCCTCGGGTAATGCGCCGATCAGCATCCAGAGCAGACCCTGTCCAGCCTCACGCCACTCCGGTTCCAGCATACCTGGCGGCACTGCAAGCAATACCTGTTGGCGCTGTCCATCGTGATACAACATCGGCGCAGGTACACGCCCAACCTGACTACATTGGGGACAACGTGCGTCGTGGAGTGTGTCGTCGAGAATGCGCGCTACGAGGTCTGGTCGCTCTCCCGCATCAACAACGATATATGTTTCAGCGACAAACGGCGTTTGACAATTGGGACACGTTACCAGCACATGCTCGGCGTATGAAATACTCATGCTTCCTCGGAGTACAGATCATGATGACCGGTGTTACCGTCGTTCGTTATAGTTCGGCGCTTCCTTGGTAATTGTAATATCATGCGGATGACCTTCAATCAAGCTGGCCATGGTAATGCGGATAAACTCCGTATCTCGTCGCAACCGCTCGATGTCGCGCGCACCGACGTAGCCCATGCCTGCACGCAAACCTCCAACCAGCTGATACACCGTGTCGGCCAGTGGTCCTTTGAACGGCACCATGCCCTCGATACCTTCGGCCACCAGCTTGCCCTTCCCGACATTGGCCTGGAAATAGCGGTCGCCGCTGCCCTTTTCCATCGCGCCAATCGAGCCCATACCACGATACGACTTGTAGGAACGACCTTCGTATAAAATCATCTCGCCCGGCGACTCTTCTGTGCCGGCGAAAAGCGAGCCGATCATCACTGTATGCGCTCCTGCCGCTAATGCCTTGGTAACATCACCACTATATTTGATGCCACCGTCAGCAATAATCGGCACATCAAAGCGCTCCGCCGCTCGCGCGCAATCCATGATCGCCGTGATCTGCGGCATACCCGCGCCTGATACCACGCGTGTTGTGCAGATCGAGCCGGGGCCAATCCCCACCTTCACCGCATCAACGCCGCGCTCAATCAATGCCACAGCTGCCGCTCCTGTCGCAATGTTACCGGCGATCAGCTGAACACTCGGGAATAGCTCACGTACCCGCGCCACGGCATCCAGCACCCCCTGCGAATGACCATGCGCCGTATCAACAATCAGCACATCGACGCCGGCCTGCACCAACGCTCGCGCTCGTTCCACGTTCTCCGGCCCCGCCCCAATCGCCGCGCCCACACGCAGCCGACCGTACTCATCCTTGGTCGAGTTGGGATGCTCGATTTGCTTGGTGATGTCCTTGACCGTGATCAGGCCAGACAGCTTACCGCGCGCATCAACCACCAGCAGCTTTTCAACCCGATGTTTGTGCAGCGTCGCCTTGGCCTGCTCCAGCGTCGTGCCTTCGGGAACCGTCACCAACGGCGCTTTGGTCATCAGCTCGTCGATGCGAAGCGTGGGATCGGTCTCAAAGCGGAGGTCGCGATTCGTCAGGATGCCAACGAGGTCGCCCTGCTCAGTCGTAATGGGAACGCCAGAAATATGGTATTCCTCCATCAGCGTCCATGCCGCGCCAATTGTTTGGTCTGGCCGCAGCGTGATTGGGTCGGTAATCATGCCGCTTTCCGAGCGCTTGACCTTGCGCACCATCTCGGCCTGCTGCTCGGCGCTCATATTCTTATGGATAATGCCAAGCCCGCCTTCACGGGCCATAGCAATGGCCAGTCGCGCCTCGGTCACCGTATCCATCGCCGCCGACACCAGCGGCATGTTGAGCCGAATCTTTTTAGTGAACTGCGTGCTGACATCGACCTGTCCCGGTAGTATGTCCGAGTAGGCCGGCGTTAGCAGCACATCGTCAAACGTCAGCCCTTCCCGCGCAAGCTTGGCATCCCAATCGATCATGGCTATCTCCATCGAGGCATGAGGCGTGAGGTACGAGTTCAACAACGGAAGGCTCAAACCCCATGCCGCATACCCTTAAAAAAAACACCTGCCGCGCGGACACGCAGCAGGCAAGCAACTGACGGCTTGTTACCGAAACAGAGCAGGTTGTTCCTCCGCCGTTTCATGGCGTTATTATACACCCGTCGCAACTGGAGATCGACCAATCACTGGACGATCAATTGCGGCTGCCACGCGCTCCACGTGTTGCATCATCTGCGCAAAACGATCAGGAACTAGCGATTGCTCGCCGTCACAAACCGCAAATGCTGGATTCGGATGCACCTCAACGATCAGGCCGTCCGCTCCCGCTGCAATCGCCGCCCGCGCCATTGGTATGATCCGGTCGGCATAACCAGCGGCATGGCTAGGATCAACAATGATCGGCAGGTGCGTGAGCGCTTTCAACACCGGGATCGCGCCCAGGTCCAACGTGAAACGGGAATGGTCATCGAAGGTACGAATACCACGCTCGCAGAGCAACACCTGCTTGTTGCCCTCAGCCAGAATATATTCTGCCGCCAGCAGCAAATCCTTGACAGTTGCTGCAAAGCTCCGCTTCAACATCACGGGCCGATGCGACCGACCAACGGCCTTGAGCAGGGGATAATTCTGCATGTTGCGCGCACCGATCTGCAAAATATCTGCATACTGCTCAACCAGCGGCAGTGTCGCCTTGTCCATAACCTCGGTGATCACCGGCGTGCCAAACTCGGCGCGAACCTCGGCAAGATATTTGAGTCCTTCTTCGCCCAGCCCTTGAAAGCTGTACGGCGATGTACGAGGCTTATACGCGCCACCGCGTACAATTGTCGCGCCTTGGGCAATCACATCTTGTGCGGTACCAAACAGTTCTTCGCGGCTTTCGATGGTACACGGCCCCGCCATAACCACCACCCCAGGGCCGCCAATCGGCACGTTGCCCACCTGAACGATGGTATCTGTCTGCTTGAAATCGCGTGACACCAGCTTATATGGCTTGGTAATGCGTATAACCTCGCCAACGCCAGGTAAGCCGCTAATTCGTGACGTTTGGACGATCTCGCCTTCGTTGCCGGTAACACCAATCGCCGTTCGCGTTGGGCCTGGCATGGAGTGCGGCATATAGCCCATGCCACGGATCTCGTCACATACACGCTCAACCTGCTCGGCGGTAGCATGTGCGTCCATTACAATCAGCATAGGAACCTCATTATACAAAAAGCCCCCATGTGGCCTAGGTAGCCAGGGGTTGCATTCAGTGCGCTAAATTCTTGCCGAGGAGTGTAGCACGGGGCGTAGCGTGGGTCAAGACATCAATCAAACATCACTACGCCGCAGAACCTGTGTGCTACAATAGAACAAGTTTTCGAGATCAAGGCGGACATGATGACAGCGGTATTGGTCGAGCCGGACGTACAGCAAAAGCTTGCAATCTTGAGCGACGAGGCGAGTGACGAGATCACAAGTAGCCCGAGCACGGCCCAACTTCAGCATGCCACGGGCTTCGTTTATGATGCAAAGCGTGAGCGCGGCGGAACAATCCCGCTGTTCAAGGTTTTGCAGACGAATGCCTGTCGTTTTGCCTGTAAATACTGCTTTACGTCCTGTGCGATTCGGCGCAAGCGCACGACCTTCAAGCCTGACGAGCTAGCAACGACGTTTATCTCGCTGCAACGAAGCAAACAGGTCGAAGGACTGTTCCTGTCTTCTGGTATCGTGCCCGACGCCAATACAACCATGGAAAAAATGCTGGCTACGGTTGAGCGGCTGCGGCTGCGCGATGGTTACACCGGCTTTATTCATCTTAAGCTTATTCCGGGCGCAGACTTTGCGTATATCGAACGGGCCGTACAGCTTGCAGACCGGGTATCGCTCAACCTGGAAGCACCTAATCCCGAGCGATTAGCGATTTTAGCACCCGACAAAGAGTTTACTGACAGCATGTGGCAGCGCATGATTTGGGCTGCTAATTTGATGAAACAGGCGCGGCAAGAAGGGCGGCCGGCGGCCCGAAGCCTGACAACCCAATTCGTCGTCGGTGCTGCGGACGAAAGCGACCGCGAGCTGCTCCAAACGGTTGAACGCGCGCATCGGGAACTCAATCTACGACGTGCGTATTTCAGTGCCTTTCATCCAATCCCTCAATCGCCATTAGCCGATCTGCCTGCGGAAGATCGTGTGCGCGAGCTTCGTTTGTATCAGGCTGATTTTATGCTGCGCGACTATGGCTTTGCTTACCATGAGCTGCCATTCGACCCGAACGGCTTGCTGCCGCGCGACCAGACGCCAAAACAAGCATGGGCCGACCGTCATCCCGAGCATTTTCCAGTTGAGATTAACCATGCATCGCGTCAAACATTGCTCCGTATTCCCGGCATTGGTCCGCAATCAGCCGATAAGATCATTGTTACACGCCGCCAAACAATGCTGCGCGACCTTGGCCAACTTCAACGACTTGGCGTGACAACGAAATGGGCTGCGCCGTTTATTCTGCTTGACGGTAAGCAGCCGCAAGTCCAGCTGTCGCTTTGGTAACGGCAAATCGACGTTGGGCTGGTTTCCTTCAGTGTGACCGCATTACAACCTCTGTTCAGATACGAGAAACCCTAGTATAATCTTATTCGCCATACAGCAATGCCACGGTAATCCACTGCCGCTATTGCTATCTAAACTCCGCTTCGCTTTCACTCCAAAACAGGAACAACTGCCACCTAGTTATTGTGGCAGTCAAAGGAGACTGAATGAACACCCTCCATCGGCGCATGTTTCGTGCTGTCGCCATGTTCGCGGCAGGTCTGATGTTGGTCAACGTCTTGTACACCTCCACCGCTGTCGGCAGCCCGATCGCCCAAACAGAAATTGGCCGGGTATCGATTGTGTGCGACTATTTCGGCCCGAACGATCGACAATTTACGGTTACGTTGGAAACACGCCCAGGCGGTGACCCATCTGGTACTGCGGTGCTGACCTTAGTTACAGGCGGCGACCAAACCCAAACGTTCACCGGTGAAACGAGCCTGTCATTTCGTGGCCCGTATCTCAGCCTTAGCATTTCGGCCACTTGGCCCGATGGAGCGACAGGCTTCGCAGATGCAACGTGTGGACAGGAAAATCCAATACCGACGGCGACCCGAACGCCTGGTCCAACGAAAACGCCTGGTCCAACGAAAACGCCTGGTCCAACCCGAACCCCTGGTCCGACCAAAACGCCATCGCCAACCAAAACACCGACTGTTACGCCTACTATCGCAGTCAACGGCAATATTTCAATCACCTGCGACTACTTCGGCCCCAATGATCGACGATTTACGGCTCAGTTGCAAGAGCGTCCAGGTGGTCCACCAAGTGGAACGGCGACCCTTGATTTGATCGGCGGCGGCACAAATGAAGAAACATTTAATCAAAATACGCTGACCTTCCGCGGCCCATATCTACGTCTTCGTATCTCAGCCACATGGCAGGATGGCGCAACGGGCTTCGCAAGCGCAACCTGTGGATTGGCTGTTTCAACGCCGACCACAATAGCGACCACGGAACCTACATCAACGCCAACCACAACAGCGACCACGGAACCTACATCAACAGCGACTACAGAGCCGACTACGCAGTCCACGTCAACGCCAACCGCAACAGCGACCGCGCAGCCCACGTCAACGCCGGTCAACACAGCGACAACCCCTCCAACGCCACCAGAGGAACCGGAGGAGCCTGAGGCACCAACGAACACGCCGACCGTCACACCTGAGGCACCAACGAACATGCCGACCATCGTGCCAACCGTTGAGGCTACGCCGACAAGTACGCTGACGCCTACCGAGGCAGCAGTGGTCACGGATGTTCCGGCGAATAGCCCACCGCCAAACCCAAGGCGGGAAGCAGTAGCTGGGGCGACAGATGAGGATCAGGCAGTGGCACTTCCCGACACCGGACGCGCAGATGGAAGCTCTATTACGCTCGGCCTCTCACTATGGGCAGTTTTGCTGCTGGTCCTTGGCATCAGTGTACGCGCATGGCAGTTTCGCAGTAAAAACTAATTCCTTGAGCGTATAGATGAGTTATAAGTAGCTGAGAAGTTTACCTATAATTGACCACACCGCATGTAGCACAACGCCGATCAACATTGAAAAATATTGATCGGCGTTGTGCTTGTTCACGTCCTATTTCGCCACAACTATTATTCAGGATTAGCTAGAGCCAAAC
>JASKZZ010000201.1 GCA_030147335.1 Herpetosiphonaceae bacterium
ATTGGTTTGTGCCGCACGGAGCATATGTTCTTCGAGGGTAACCGTATCGACGCCGTGCGTGAGATGATCGTTGCGGACTCCGTGGAAGATCGGCGGGCTGCGTTGGCCAAGATCGAGCCGTATCAAAAGGAAGATTTTGTCGGTATCTTCAAGGCGATGAACGGGTTACCGGTCACGATTCGCACGCTTGATCCGCCGCTCCACGAGTTCTTGCCGCACGCCGACGAGGAAATTCAAGATCTTGCGACCAAGATGAATATCCCGTTTGAGCGGCTGAAGGGCAAAGTCGAGAGCTTGCGTGAAGCGAACCCAATGCTCGGCTTCCGTGGCTGCCGCCTTGGTATTGTCTTCCCCGAAATCACCGAAATGCAGGCGCGAGCAATCTTCACTGCTGCCAAGGAATGTGCCGACCAAGGCATTGAAGTGCATCCCGAGGTGATGATCCCGCTGGTTAACACGGTGGATGAGCTGCGCCGTCAGGCCGACATCGTTAGCCGTGTGGCGCAGGAAGTTGGCGTCAGTGATTACTTGATTGGTACGATGATCGAGCTGCCGCGCGCCGCGTTGGTTGCTGACAAGATCGCGGAGGTCGCGCAGTTCTTCTCGTTCGGCACCAACGACCTGACCCAGACAACCATGGGTATTAGCCGCGACGATAGCGCGCGTTTCGTACCTAAGTACGTCGAGGAAAAAATCTTCAGTGACGACCCGTTCCAGGTACTCGATCAGGAAGGTGTTGGTCAGCTGGTCCAGATTGGTACCGAGCGTGGCCGCAAGACCCGCAGCGACCTCAAGGTTGGCATCTGCGGTGAGCATGGTGGCGAACCAAGCTCGGTCGTGTTCTTCGCCCAAAACGGCTTGAACTACGTTTCGTGCAGCCCGTATCGCGTTCCGATCGCGCGACTAGCAGCGTCACAGGCAGCGCTGGGCGAAGCCAAGCGCGACAAGTAAGTCTTAGATTTCAGCAGTCAGGTTTCAGTCATCAGCAGTATTGGAAAGCTGGTGTCTGAAACCTGATTGTTTTGTATGTTCGTTCACTTGACAAACTAAATACGTTAAATTATGATAGCAGTTATGGACATTGGACCGGTCACAGCCGACCTATCACTCATGCGTGAGCTGAATCAGGCGTTGATCCTCAACCTGGTTCGGCAAGAAGGGCAAATCTCACGAGCGGAGATCGCCAAGCGCACCAACCTTAGCCGTTCCACCGTTTCCAACATCGTCAACGAACTCATCGACGAACACCGCATTTTTGAGCTTGAAAAAGGCGAGTCACGGGGCGGTCGCCGTCCAATTCTTTTAGAACTGAACTATCGTTCGCGCTTTGCCGTCGGCATCGAAATCGCGACAACATTTATCAACCTCGTCATTACCGATCTCAAAGCGGTAATCATCTACCAGTATTCCGAGCCGTTTGATATAACGGCAGGGCCAGAGCAGACTGTAGAACGTGTGCGTCAGTTGACGATGCAGGCGCTAGCCGCCGCGCAGATTGAGTCTGCGCAGATTGCGGGTGTTGGAATCGGCGTTCCCGGTCCGCTTGCATATGCTACAGGTCAAACCATTGCGCCGCCGATCATGCCTGGTTGGAGCGGCGTTTCCCTGCGCGATCAGTTCGCGGCAGTGCTGCCATTTCCAGTGGTAGTTGATAACGATGCAAATCTCGGGGCGATAGCAGAATATCGTTGGGGTGTGGCGCAAGGCATTCGTAATGTTGCCTATTTGTATCTTGGAAGTACTGGCATTGGTGCGGGGTTAGTGCTGAATGGTGCGATGTATCGCGGTGAGATAGGCTCGGCGGGCGAGATTGGTCATCTCACGATTGATGAAGACGGTCCGCGTTGCTCATGTGGCTCCTATGGCTGCCTAGAAGCTGTCGCTGGAATGCCGCAACTGCTCGAACGAGGCGCGGAGTTGTTTGGTGGGCGAAAACTCACGCTTGACCAATTAGTTCAAGAAGCGCAAAATAGTAATCAGCCGGTGCAAGAGCTGTTCACTTCATCTGCAAAGTATCTTGGTGTAGCTGTCGCTAGCATGCTTAATTTGTATAATCCAGGTTTAGTTGTACTTGGTGGTCCGCTAGTGGTGGCAAGCAGCATGCTACTGGAAACAATACGCGTCGTTGCCAAACAAAGGGCATTGCCAATTACACTTGAGCACTGCGAGATTGTGATTGGTAGCCTTGGGTCGCATGTTGTGGCACTCGGCGCTGCTAGCCAAATTATACAAAATGTATTCAGTCCTGCCACGTTTGATACATTGGTTGGACAACTTTAACAGATATATTTGACCCCGCCTTGTGGAGTTCAACATTGTTGTTTAAGGAGGTGAAACACTGCCCGTTTCTCAAGATCGCATCGTTCGCGTCGAATCAACGGATTGATAACATACTCTAAGGAGAGACCTGTACCATGAAGCGTATTGCTTCCCTTATTCTTATGGCCATGCTTGCCTCGATTCTGGCAGCCTGTGGCGGTTCAACAGAACCAACGACGACCACATCAACCGCTCCTTCAGCAGCCGCAAATTCCGGTACAGAAGCTACATCCGCAGAAGCATCTGCAGCAACTGGTACATCCGCAGAAGCCTCAGTTGCAGCATCGACCGAAGCTTCGGCCAGTGCAGAAGCAACCACGTCAGCTTCCGCAGCGACCAGCGCTTCAGGGTCGGCGGCAGGTGGCACCGGCACAACCGCAGCAACCAGCTGCGAGCCAAAGGGCCCCAAAGTTGACAAGCTGACCTTCTGGACCGGCGCTGCCGAAGACTCGGCGGAGTATCCGCTGATCAAAGCCGCGACCGACAAGTACACGCAGGCTGTTGGTACACCAGTTGAGATTGTGAGCGTTCCTGCTGAGTTCAAGCAGAAGATTTCGATCTCGGCACCAGCTGGTGAGGGTCCAGACGTATTTGGTCCACGCGCTCACGACGAGCTTGGCGAATACGTTGTGCAAAAGATCGCGCTTGAAATTCCTGAAAGCGCAATTGTGAACAAGGACGATATTTTGCCTGTTGCGCTTCAGGGCGTGACGGTTGACGGCAAGATTTACGCGCTGCCGGCTTACACCGACAACGTTGGCTTGTTCTATAACAAGGACGTTGTGCAGACACCACCTGCAACATGGGAAGAGTTCACCCAGATTGCTAAGGAAGATGCTAACGGCAAAGAAGGTCTTGCCTTCCCGGTATTGGAAGCATACTTCACCGCACCCTTCTTCCAGGGCCAAGGCGCGTACATCTTCAAGTACGAGAACGGCACATACGACATTACCGACATCGGCTTCAACAAGCCGGAGGCCGTTGAGGCAGTCAAGCTGCTGCGCGACATGTACCACAAGGATCAGTTGCTGCCCGAGGTCGCGATCGACCGCCAGAACATGTTCACGGTGATCGAGGGCGAGTTCGAGGCCGGCAATACCGCGATGACGATCAACGGTCCGTGGAAGGAAGCCTCGTTCAAGACGGCAAACCTCAACTACGGTGTGGCCAAGCTCCCAACGCTGCCAAACGGCAACGAAATGAAGCCATTCCTTACCGTTCAGATGTTCGTGCCAAGCGCGTTCAGCAAGAACCCGGAAGCAGCGCTTGACCTGACCAGCTTCATGACCTGCACGGATACCATTGTTGAGATGAACCAGGCATTCAGCAAGGCAACCGTTCGCCAAAGCGCGCTACAGCCATCGATTGAGCAGAACCCGAACATCGAGTTCTGGGCTGCCGGCGCTGCTGACGGCCTGCCGATGCCGAACATTCCGGCGATGTCGCAGGTGTGGAAGCCATGGAACGACGCGATTGACGCCGTCGTAGTCAACAACGCGCCAGATGACCAGGTACAGGGCATTCTGGATACCGCGGTTGAGCAGATCAAGGCTGAGATCGCTAAGACGCAGTAGGTCGTAACTTACGGAATGGGTGCGCTAACACTAGCGCACCCTTGCTTTGCAGTGAGGTATGCCATGGCCCTCAATCTTGCGACTGACACAGCGCAGCTTCCGTCCGCACCATCTAGTCCGCCACGCAGAACAGATCGCGTGGCATTCTTGTACCTGCTGCCGGTTATTATTTCGGCAATTGCGCTGATCATCCTGCCGTTTTTGTACACCACATATTTTGCTTTTACCAACTATAGTTTTTTGCGTGTTAACGATTATCGTTGGGTAGGCTTACAAAACTTCCGTGATGCGGTAAGCGTTGCCAACGGCTTTTTGCCAGTGTTGGGCTGGACCGCGACGTGGATGTTATTGTCGACGATTTTTAATGTCGGCAGTGGCGTTATCCTAGCGATGATGCTCAATCACCCACGGCTGAAGGAACGGAACGTGTACCGCACGCTCCTGGTTATTCCCTGGGCGTTACCTTTTATCCTGACGGTGCAAATCTGGGCTGGCATTTTCAATACGCAGGGACCGCTGAACCTGATCCTTGGCGAAGTCGGGGTTTCGCGTATCCGCTGGCTCCAGGAAGTGACACCGGCACGCACCGCGCTGCTGCTAACAAATCTTTGGCTCAGCTATCCATTCTTTATGACCGTTAGCTTAGCAGCATTGCAAGCTATTCCTCGCGATCTATACGAGGTAGCCGATCTTGACGGCGCTGGTGGCTGGGCACGCTTTCGCTACATCACGCTGCCATTCATGTTGGCTGCCATTACGCCACTCATTATTACGCAGCTCGCATTCCAGTTTGGTAACTCCGGCGTGATCATTCTGTTGACGAATGGTAATCCGATTGGTTTCCAGGGCGCTCAATTCGGCCAAACCGATACGCTTGCCAGTTACGCCTATAAACTGGTGTATAGCTTACGGTTGTATGGCTTGGCAGCTGCCTATGGTATCGTGATGTTTATCGTGGTTGCTACGTTCACGATTATCAACTCGATGGTGACGGGCGCGTTCAACGAGAAGGAGTCCTAGCATGGCTACCGAACTTCGACCACAAGCGGCGTCCAGTGCTAAGTCCAGTGCGTCTACTGTGGCGTCATACCGTACCCGTCAAGCAATCGAGGTCTGGATTTTGCGGATCCTGCTGATTGCAATCACAGCGATCTCACTCTTTCCTACGATCTATGTAATCATGTATTCGCTCAAGACCAGCGGCACGAGTTTGTATAGTCCTACGTTGATCCCTCAGCGGATGGGTCTGGATAATTATCAGAAGCTCCTGAGCGGTCAGTTTCCATTTTGGGTGCGCAACAGCCTTATTTTAGGCGTGAGCAGCGCGGCGATCTCGGTGTTGTTGGCGACTTTTGCGGGCTATGCCTTTTCACGAATGCGCTTTCCAGGCCGCAAATACGGCATTCTTGGTCTGCTGATCGTCCAAATGCTGCCGGTCAGCTTGTCGATTGTGGCCTATTTCCGAGTGTTCCAGGTGTTGGGCCTACTCAATACGCTGTATGGCTTGATTTTGCTGTTCGGTCTGAGCGGCAGCGCGCTTTCGGTCTGGCTGATGAAGAACTTTATGGACAGCATTCCCAAGGAGCTGGATGAAGCTGCCTACATGGACGGCGCGAATCACTGGCAGACTTTCTGGCGCGTGCTGTTCCCGTTGTTGCAGCCAATGCTTGTCGCGCAATTCATCTTCGGCTTTATCGGTATCTACAACGAATATGTGGTCACGTCGATCATGTTGTCGCGGCCAAACCTGTATCCACTGGGCGTAGGTGTGCGCGGCTTTACGCAAGGCGGCACGAATCTTAACCAATGGACGGTGTTCTGTGCGGCAGCCGTGCTCGGCTCGATCCCGATTTTGATTATTTTCTTCATGGCGCAGCGGTTCCTGGTTGAAGGTCTTACCAAGGGCGCGCTTAAGGGCTAGCTCTGGTGTAGACGGTCTGGCCGTCTTTGAATATGCTTCTGGATGGCCGCGTGATAAGCGCGGCCATTGTGTTAGTCATGAACGAGGATAGCAGCAATGTCAAAGGTTGTTACGCCCGATTGGGTCAAACACGCGGTCTTTTACCAAATTTTCCCTGACCGTTTTGCCAAGAGCGAACGACGGCAAAAGCCGAATAATTTGGAGCCGTGGGACAGCGCGCCGACAACATTTGGCTACAAGGGAGGCGACCTGTATGGTGTGCTGGAGCGCCTGGATTATATTCAGGAACTTGGCGTTACGGCGCTCTACTTCAACCCTATTTTCCAGTCGGCCTCCAATCATCGCTACCACACACACGATTATTATCAAGTTGATCCGCTGCTTGGCGGCAACGAGGCGTTTGATGCACTGCTAGCGGAATGCAAGCGACGTGGTCTGCGCGTGGTACTCGACGGCGTTTTTAATCATTCCAGTCGCGGCTTCTTCCAGTTCAACGACATTCTGGAAAATGGCGCGGCGTCACCCTGGCTAGACTGGTTCTACGTCAATCTGCCGGATGATGATCGTCCCATCAATGCGTATGATCATTCACTGCCGCCGGGATACACGGCCTGGGTTGGGCTACATGCGCTGCCCAAGTTCAACACTGACAATCCTCAGGTGCGTGAGTATTTGATGCAGATCGGTGAATACTGGGTGCGCAAAGGCATCGATGGCTGGCGACTGGACGTAGCGAATGAGATTACAACAGCTGGCTTTTGGCAAGAGTTTCGGCAGCGCATCAAGGCGATCAATCCCGAAGCGTATATTGTGGCAGAGATTTGGGAAGAAAGCCAGCAATGGTTACAGGGCGATCAGTTCGACGCGGTGATGAAT
>JASKZZ010000278.1 GCA_030147335.1 Herpetosiphonaceae bacterium
TTGCCCCAGCCACACTCACTTCATACCTTAAATAACGGACATGATGTTCACGGAGAATCTGCTATGCGTATAGCGCGTCAGGCTGGAACAGTACAGGTCTTTGCGCTCGCACTGATGATTGTTGCCGGAGCGTTCACTATCCTCATCAACAATCGGCCACAACCATCGACGGCGCTTTCTGCTGATCCGCTGATCCGGCTTCAATCGGGCGCGCAACAACAAACGACAACAAAAACGGAGCAAACGATCTGGACATTGCAGGATCGGATTCGGCGCTCGCCCAATCACGTTGATTCGTATGCCCTGCTTGGCGCGGCCTATGTGCAACAAGCGCGCGAAACGGGCGATCCAAGTTACTACGGGAAAGCGCAATCAGTGCTTGACGAAGCTCAAAAGCGTGATCGCCAGCACATTGACATGCTTGTTGGTCAGGGAACGCTTGCTCTGGCCCGCCATGATTTTCGTGCCGCGCTCGCTCTTGGCGAACAGGCCCGTGGCCTTAATCCGACAGTAACGCGTATCTATGGCGTTGTTGGCGATGCGCAGATTGAGCTGGGAATGTACGAGCAGGCGCTCCAGACGATCCAGACAATGGTCGATATGCGGCCTGACCTTAGCTCATACACACGGGTTGCCTACCTGCGTGAGTTACATGGCGATATCCCTGGTGCAATTGAAGCAATGCAGGCAGCGTTGAGTGCGGGAGGCCCGACCAGCGAAAATACGGAATGGACGCGCGTTCAGCTCGGTAACCTGTATTTCAATGCTGGAGATCTCCGCGCTGCAGAACAACAATATCAACGGGCTTTGTCGCTGATGCCCGACTATGTGCCCGCAATGGTGTCTTTGGCGCATGTACACGCGGCAGAGGGACGCTTTGATGAAGCGATTCGGCTGCTGACTGATGCGACACAACGCATGCCGTTACCGGAATATGTGATTGCGCTCGGCGATGTGTACACGCGGCAAGGTAATCGCGAGCAGGCCCAGCAGCAGTATGAATTGGTCGGAGTCATTGACAAACTGTTTGCTTCCAATGGTGTTAACACCGATCTTGAAATCGCGTTGTTTATGGCTGACCACGACCTTGATCTGCCGGCATCGCTGCAAAAGGCACGTGCCGCATACGCTGCCCGGCCAAGTATTCACGCCGCCGACGTGTTGGCGTGGACGTTATACAAAAGCGGCCAGTACGTTGAAGCGCAACGCTATTCCCAGGAAGCGCTGAAGCTTGGAACGCGCGACGGCCTTAAGCTTTTTCATGCGGCGATGATCGCACGCGCGCTGGAACAGAATGATCTCGCCCGAACATACCTGCAGCAAGCTGTCGATAACACTCCATATTTCTCGCTGTTATATAGCGAGCAGGCTACCGAAACATTGCAGCAGCTCGGCGGAACGACGCCTCAAAGGAGCAAATAAATGGCTCGACGCACGTCAACCATCCGGCGGCTTACCCTCGTACTTCCAATTGCTCTTGTTATAGCCGCGCTGCTTGGCCAACCACGTCCGGTAGCGGCACATCCGCTCGGAAACTTTTCAATCAACCTGTATAGTCGCTTGATGGTTGGTGCGGACCAGCTCGATGTTGTCTATGTTGTCGATATGGCCGAGATCCCCACGTTCCAGGAATTTGGTCAATCTCCTCCCGATGCTGAGGCGCATGCCGCAGCGTTCGCTCAAACAGCCGCCATGCTGCGCGACGGTCTTAAGCTATCGGTCGATGGACAATCACAACTGCTGAACATCACGAGCCAAACAATGAGCTTTCCTCCTGGCCAGGGCGGTCTTGCGACAACCCGGATGGAGCTTGCCTTAAGCGCGCCATTGACCAAACTTGCGTCAGACAGCCAACGACAAATAGCGTATGAGGATACGAATTTTGCTGATCGCCAGGGCTGGCACGAGATTGTTGTACAAACCGGCGAGGGCGTTTCGCTCACGCAATCGGATGTGCCGACGAGCGACCAGAGCAATGAGCTACGTTCTTATCCCGAGAATATGCTGAGTAGTCCGCTTGATGTGCGAACGGTATCGATGACCGTCGTGCCTGGCGTTGGAAATGGAACAGCGGGTGCAACCTCGCAGCTAGCCTTGGGTCGTCAGACTGACAGTTTTGCAGCGCTGATGCAAGCCGATCAACTCAGCCCGTTTGCACTTGCGATGACCCTGCTCGCGGCGCTTGGTCTTGGTGCTATGCATGCGCTTTCGCCCGGTCATGGTAAGACTGTTGTCGCGGCGTATCTTGTTGGCGCGCGCGGCACCCCTCGTCACGCGCTTTTCCTTGGCTTGACGGTGACAACGACGCATACGTTGGGCGTTTTTGCGCTTGGTGTCGTTACGCTCTATGCCTCGCAATATATTTTGCCCGAGCAGTTGTATCCGTGGCTAAGCGTTATCTCTGGTCTGATCGTGATTGGCATCGGCGTGATGTTGCTGCGCCAACGAATCTATGGGTTGCGTTCGTCCAACCGCCGTCAGCACGCGCATGACCACGACCACACGCATGATCACACGCACGACCACACACATGACCACACGCACGACCACGACCACACGCACGACCATGACCACACGCACGACCATCATCATGGCTTCGGACATACGCATGGTCCAGGTACGCATACCCATCTTCCTCCAGGCGCGGACGGTTCGCGGATAACGTGGGGTAGTCTGCTGGCTCTCGGTATTTCGGGCGGCCTGCTGCCGTGTCCTTCAGCACTGGTCGTGATGTTGAGCGCGATCTCACTTGGACGAGTCGGCTTCGGCTTGCTGCTGATTGTGGCATTTAGCCTTGGCTTGGCAGGTGTCTTAACCGGAGTGGGCATTCTTTTTGTACATGGCGGACGATGGTTCAGCCGATTGAGCGGTCAGCGTCGTTTGACTCGGTTTGCTACGAGTATGCGTCTTGTTCCGGTTCTAAGCGCGCTTTTTGTAACAACGGCTGGCTTCGTCATTACCGCACAGGCGTTATCGCAGGCTGGATGGCTGCGCTAAACTGTATTCGTTTTGCTTATCTCGGTCTGAAAATATCGCTATTGTAGCGAAAGGAAGATTGTGAACAGATCACAATGTACGTTGCTCCTGCTGTTTGCTTTGTTCCCAACGCTGCCATTAAGCGTTCATGCGCATATCGTACCCGTACAACCGAATATGGTCCAGGAAGCTGACGGCACGCTTGACACAACCTTTGGCGTCGACGGTAAACAGTTGACGACGTTAAGCCAATTTGATGATCGAGCGACTGCGTTGGCTGTGCAGGCAGACGGCAAAATCGTGGTGGTGGGATGGTCCGATGGTCCAGTATCGGATGATATTGCGGTGCTGCGGTACACACCCAACGGAAAACTCGATCCGACGTTTGATAATGATGGCATCGTTTCTACCGATTTCGGTGGCGACGATCAGGCAAGGGCGGTTGTGTTACAACCGAACGGCAGCATTGTAGTTGCAGGATGGTCCGATCTGGATGGCAGCCGCGATTTTGCTGTTGCTCGTTATACCACAAACGGGGCGCTGGACTCCACATTCGACGGCGACGGCAAGGCCACACTCAACTTCTTTGCAGGCAGTACCCCTGAATCATTCGGCAGCGATGAAGAAGTCGCGGCGATGGTGCTACAGCCAGATGGTAAGCTGGTTCTCGGCGGTACGGTAGTTCGCTGTAGCACGGACGACTGTGATGCTGATTTCGGTCTCGCCCGTTACCTTGCGAACGGCAGTCTCGACGCAACATTTGACGGCGACGGCAAGCTGACAACCAATGTCGGGGGTTCGCTGGATGAGGCCGCTGCATTAGTGTTGCAGTCCGACAACAAGCTCGTGGTAGCCGGCGGTAGCGGATCAACGTTCGCGCTGGTACGGTATCAATCTAATGGTAGTCTGGATACAACATTCGATAGCGACGGCAAGGTAACGACACAGTTTGTTGCAAGTGAAGCCGCGGCATCCGCTCTAGCGCTTCAACCAGACGGCAAACTCGTAGCAGCGGGACGCTCCACCGACAGAGGGGACATTGCCTTAGTGCGTTACCTTCCTAACGGTAGTCTGGATAGCGCCTTCGATGGCGACGGGCGGGTGGTGACCGACTTTGGCGGTGATGATCGGGCGTATGCGGTCGTGGTGCAGACAAACAGCAAAATTGTTATTGCCGGAACATCAGACGCGCTGATGTCGAATAATGTGGCGCTGGCTCGGTATCAGCCCAATGGTAGTCTCGACACGTCATTCGACGGCGACGGCAAAGTTATGGCCGACCTTGGCGGCGCAGATCAAGCAACGTCGTTAGCGCTACAGGGAGACGGCAAACTGGTGGTGGCAGGCTTTACCCGTCGTGTCGGCTTTGA
>JASKZZ010000279.1 GCA_030147335.1 Herpetosiphonaceae bacterium
CGTGGAGCTGTGGAGCTGCGAGTGAGGAACGTTATGGCATCCGACATGACAGAACGACGTCAACTTATTCTCAAGCTCGTTATTCAAGAATACATCGAGTCGCCCAAGCCGATGCCGATTGCATCGGAAACGTTGCTGAAAAAATACAAGCTGCAATACAGCTCGGCGACAATCCGCAACGAGCTAGCCGCGCTGGAAGAGCTTGGCTTGCTCACACATCTCCATACTTCGGGTGGTCGTATTCCCACGGATGCCGGCTACCGCTATTTTGTCGAAAATCTCATGAATCGTCACGCGCTCACGCCACAAGAGCAGCGTACAATCCAGCATCAGTTTTATCAAGTACGTGGCGAACTCGATCAGTGGATTCATCTTGCCGCTGCCGTTCTGGCGCACACGCCGCCAACGCATAACACTGCCGTCGTAACACCGCCGCGAGCGTATCAGGTCCGCTTCAAGCACTTGGAGCTGATCGCGATTTACGAAACGGTTGTGCTGCTGGTACTGGTGATGCACGACGGCACGATCAAGCAGCAATCGCTAACAACCGATCAGCCACAAAATCAGGACGAGTTGCGCCGGGTATCACAGCGCTTCAACGAGCAAATGTATGGCGCAACACTTGATAAAGCGCAGCAATTTGTCGCTGATCCGGGCGAACCAACAATGACGGGTTTCGAGCGAGCCGTTGGCGACGCGATTGTGCGCGCGATGCAGCAGATCGAAGGCCAGATCAACGAAGAGGTTCACCATGATGGGCTGCTTGAGATGCTGCGGCGAGATGAGTTCGCCGAGGTCGAGCGGGTACGGCAGGTGCTGCAAATCCTGGAAGACGGCAAAGGGATCATGCCCTTAATTCCCCAAGCGCTCAACAGCGACGGCGTACAGGTCATTATCGGCGGCGAACATGGCGAAGACACCATGCGCGAATACAGCGTTATTTTGTCGCGCTATGGTCGCACAGGCGAAGTAGCTGGCGTTGTAGGCGTTTTTGGACCGACACGGATGCCATATCCACGCTCAATTTCCAGCGTGCGGTACATTTCCACGGTGATGAGTGATTTACTGGCCGAGCTGTATGGCGACCGGTCAAATACATAATGTCGATTCTTAAGGAGCGATTCAATCAATGGAAGAGCAGAATACATCTCCCGAGCAGCAAACAGTAACTGATGGGCAGGCGCAAGCAACAACAACATCAGAGCAAACGTCAGATACATTACAGGCGCGGGTGGTGCAGCTTGAGCAGGAAGTCGGCACTATGCGCGATCAAGCACTGCGAGCGGCTGCCGACCTGAAGAATTTTAAGCGCCGCACCGAAGAAGAGCGCGCCAACCTCATTCGCAATGCAACTGCTGGGCTGATTATGAAGCTGTTGCCCATTCTCGACGACTTCGACCTTGCGATGCAGCACGTTCCGGCAGAGGTAGCCGAAACACCATGGTTCAATGGGCTACAAGGCGTGCAGCGCAAGATTCAAAGCGTGATGGAAGGCGAAGGCGTCAAGCCAATCGAGGCGCTGGGACAGCCATTCGATCCAAACTTCCACGACGCGGTGATGCATGAGGATGCCGGTCCGGAGCAGGCTGGTAAAGTGACCGCTGATCTCCGACGTGGCTACACACTGCACGAACGAGTGATCCGCCCAACAATGGTTAAAGTAGGACAGGAATAAGAAGAACCGAGAACCAAGAGCTAAGAACGGCGTAGAACATACACTCTTGTTCTTGGTTCTTCTGGAGCAAACATGGCCAAAGTAATCGGTATTGATTTAGGCACAACAAACTCGGTTGTTGCAGTGCTTGAAGGCGGCGATCCGCAGGTTATTTCTAGCGCCGAAGGAACTCGCACAACGCCCTCGGTGGTTGCAACAAGCAAAAGCGGTGAGCGTACAGTTGGGCAGATCGCAAAGCGTCAGGCGATCACCAACGCCGAAAACACCATTTTTTCGGTGAAGCGCTTTATGGGCCGTAAGTTGGACGACGAGAGCGTTCAGCGTGATAAAGCGCTGGTGCCGTATAAGCTGACGTCGGCTCCCAACGGCGATGCCCGTGTGCTGATGGGTGGCTCTGAGTACGCGCCGCAGGAAGTTTCGGCAATGATTTTGGGCAAGCTCAGAACAGATGCCGAAGCGTATCTTGGTGAGCCGATTACCCAGGCGGTGATCACGGTTCCAGCCTATTTCAACGAGTCGCAGCGCCAGGCAACTAAAGATGCCGGCAAGATCGCAGGCCTGGACGTACTACGAATCATCAACGAGCCAACGGCATCGGCGCTGGCATATGGCTTTGGCGAAGGCGGCACCAACGAAACGATTGTGGTGTACGACCTTGGCGGTGGTACGTTCGATATTTCGGTACTGGAGCTTGGCGAAGGTGTTTTCGAGGTTCGCGCCACCAACGGCGACACGCATCTCGGCGGCGACGATTTTGACCAGCGCATTATTGAATGGCTGGTTGACGAGTTCAAGGCCTCGGAAGGCGTTGATTTGCGCACTGACCGGGTTGCACTACAACGGCTCAAGGAAGCATCGGAAAAAGCCAAGCAAGAGCTGTCGACGGTAATGCAAAGCGAGATTAACTTGCCGTTTATCTCGGCTGACGCCAATGGCCCGAAGCATTTGCAGGTAACATTGTCACGCGCCAAGCTCGAACAGCTAACTTCGGATCTTGTTGAAGGAACGTTGGAGCCGGTTCGGATGGCACTTAAAGACGCTGGTTTGCGCCCCAGTGACATTAATCAGGTCATCCTGGTTGGTGGGCAGACGCGAATGCCGGCGGTGCAAAATGCGGTTAAGAAGTTTTTTGGCAAAGAACCACACAAGGGCGTCAATCCGGACGAGGTTGTTGCGGTCGGAGCGGCGATTCAGGGCGCGGTACTGGCCGGCGATGTCAAAGACGTGCTGCTGCTTGACGTCACGCCCTTGACGCTTGGCATCGCAACCCGTGGCGGCGTGATGGCAGCGCTGATCGAGCGCAACACAACCATCCCGACCAAACGATCACAGGTATTCTCGACGGCGACCGATAACCAGTCGGCGGTGGAGATTAAGGTGTACCAGGGCGAACGACCTATGGCTACTGACAACAAGCTACTGGGCACCTTCGAACTGACCGGCATTCCAGCCGCGCCACGCGCCGTACCGCAGATCGAAGTTACTTTTGACATCGACGCCGACGGATTGTTGAATGTGTCCGCAATCGACAAAGGCACTAGCCGGCAGCAAAGCGTCACGATCCGGCCATCATCGGGCTTGAATGACGATGAGATCGCCGACATGGTGAAGCAGGCCGAGCAGAATCGCGCCGAAGACGACCAGCGCCGTGAGCGGATCGCAGTGCAAAATCAAGCAGATGCCGTTATCTACAGCGCCGAGCGACGGTTGCGCGAACGCGGTGAACACGTCGACACTCAGGTGCGTGACGAGATTGAATTTCATATTGCCGGTTTACGCCGCGCATTAGACAGCGATGACATCGGCACGATTCGCACTCGCATTGGCGAGCTAGCAGCGGCTGTTGATCAGATCAAAGACGCGCCGCAGCAGCAGGATAGTCCTGAC
>JASKZZ010000242.1 GCA_030147335.1 Herpetosiphonaceae bacterium
ACCTGCTCAGCCAGCGATACCCCACCATTACAGCTGCGCATAGCGAGATGATCAACCTGCACGCAATCCTCGCCCTACCCAAAGGAACTGACCATTACATCTCGGATATTCATGGTGCCTACGCCCAGTTCGACCAAATCCTGCGTCATGCGTCGGGAGCGATTCAACGCAAAATCCGTCAAACCTTTGACGGCACACTTTCCCCGGCACAGCAGGGCGAGCTAGCAATGCTGATCTACTATCCTGACGTGAAGCTGCGTCAGGCGCTGGCACAGGTTGAGAAACCAGCGGACTGGATGGCCGAAACGATTACGCAGCTGACGCGTGTTACCAGAACTGCGGCGCAAAAGTACACACGCAGCAAAGTCCGCAAGCACTTCCCACCGCAGCTTGCGTACATCCTTGATGAACTGCTGACCGAAAGCGAGACTGAGCATAGCCAGAAAGAGCAATACTACCAGAACATCGTTCGGTCGATCGTGGCTTTAGGCGAAGGTGAGGCGGTAATCGGTACGCTCTGCGACCTCATTCAGCGGCTGGTTGTTGATCGCCTGTATATTCTTGGCGACATATACGACCGTGGACCGGCGGCTGAGCAGGTCATGGAGCGTATAATAGCTCATCCATCAGTCGCGATCTTATGGGGCAACCACGACGTATCCTGGATGGGCGCTGCAAGTGGTTGCGATGCATTGATCGCTAACGTCATCCGCATTGCCCTGCGCTATGCTACGCTTGAAACGTTGGTTGATGGATACAACATTAATCTGCGACCGCTTGCCCGTTTTGCGGAGATAACGTACAGGGAGGATGCGTGCGCGATCTTCCAGCCCAAGGCCGGTTCATCGCTGGAAGAGTTTGGGCCGGATACCGTCGCCCGTATGCATAAAGCCATCACGATTATCCAACTCAAGCTGGAAGCGCAGATTATTCGACGACATCCCGAATACGCCATGGACGATCGGCTGCTCTTGGATGCTATTGACCTCCAAAGCTTAAACATTACGCTTGACGGAAGGTTGTACCCGCTCCGTGACCAACACTGGCCAACGCTTCAAGATAGTGATCATTCAGCGCTGACAGCTGAGGAGCAGGCTGTGGTCGATGACTTACGCGATCAGTTCCAGCACAGCTCGCGTCTGCACGAACACATCCGCTTTTTGTACAGCTACGGCAAGATGGTGCAGGTCCAAAATGGCAATCTGTTGTTTCATGGCTGCATTCCGGTGGATGAGCATGGCACGTTCGTCGCCTTTCCACTAGCAGGCGAAGTTGTCGCGGGACCAGCGCTGCTAGCACGCTATGAGCAATTGGCACGAGAAGCCTTCTTCGGTAACGACCAGCAGGCCAGACAGGCGGGACAGGACGCCTTGTGGTATTTGTGGTGCGGGCCGCAGTCGCCACTGTTCGGCCGAGAACACATGACAACCTTTGAGCGCTACTTTATTGAGGATTCTCGTACCCACACCGAACCCAAACGACCATACTACGCCTTGCGTCAATCCGAGGACTTTTGCCGACGGGTGCTGTCCGCCTTCGGTGCCGACGAGCAGGACGGATTGATTATCAATGGACATACGCCGGTCAAGGTCCGAACAGGGGAACGCCCAATCATGGCGAATGGCAAGCTGATTGTGATCGACGGCGGAATGAGTGAAGCGTACCAGCCCGTGACAGGTATTGCCGGATACACGTTGATCGGCAACTCACACAGCTTGCTGCTGGCAGCCCATGACGCCTTTATGTCGACTAATTCGATGATTCGGCAAGGACTCGATGTCACGCCGCATACGGAGCCGATCTTACAATTTCCCCAGCGCCGCCTAATCGCCGATACCGACACTGGTCAGATCTTACGAGGGCAACTAGAAGATTTGGCGAAGCTGGTGGATGCGTATCGCCACGGCATCCTGGTCGAAAACTCGCGCGAGATGCGAACGATTCGGTAGAGTTGATCATGGGAATGCAGCGAACCACTCCCACTTTAGCACACTCGGGCTGCCACACACTGAGCCTTGTTTTAGCATTGTTGGCAGGCAAGTGGTCGATTGAAACAGTAGTAACCGTAAGGTGCGAGATTCCGACTTCAAGCTGCTCGTCAATCCATTGTTATGTTCGTCAAATACGAGTGGAAGCATGTTCAATACATCCCTTCAGGTTCGTTTGTCGCAGCTCAACGGCAGATCAAGAGCGGTCGGTCGCTATCACGCAGCAATTGATCAACAGTGCTTCCAAGCACCGCCTCAAATAGTGGTCGATAGCCGTAGCCACCAATCAGGATCACGTCGCTTTCGTGATCCTTTGCCGTCTCGAGAATCACATCAGCAATTGGCCCCGATGCTGTCACATAGGTCGCCGTGATGCCATTTGCTTCAAGGTAATGCCGCGCATCCACCTGTGTCTCATCCGTTGTACGACTCCGTTCGCGAACCGTTACGACGACCAGGGACATTCGCCACTGCAGCGTGAGATAAGCAGCCACGTAGAGCGCCTCGGTCGCCTTGGGACTGCCATCGTAGCTCAACAATGCCGAGCGAAGCGGGACCGCTGTTTGTGGCACGGTCAGGATTGGGCGTGGGCAATGCTGTACGAGCGTGTGGAACGCTGACCGAAGACGGGCGATTGGCCCACTACCGGGTGGGTGTGCAACGCTCACCACGACAATGTCATTCCAGCGCGCACGCTGGCTGATTACCTCCGCCGGGATACCTGCAGCGATAGCAAGCTGACCATCAACTCCAGCCGCACCGCAGCGCCGTAAGAATTCATCCTCAACCGCCTGCGTGGCTGTGCTCTCGAGGTCCACTTCGCTGTGGACGACATGCAGCCCGTTTAAGCGCCCACCTTCGTGTTGCGCTATCAGGATCGCTTGGTCCAAGGCATTCCAGCCGTGTTCATCGCCGCTGAGCGCAACCAGAACGTCAGCCCCAAGTCGCTCACCAAGCGTGTCTGCTCCGCGCTGCACGCGCCACTGCCCGGGTGGTGGCCCCGCGTCCAGTGCCGGCGGAATGAATGCCTTCATCACATTCTCGCCTAGGTCGCCATTCAGCAGCCCTGGACGACGACCTTGACTCTCGACCAGATCCTGCGCTGCTGCCGCAGCATCCACAGTCCAGCCCAAAGTTGCTTCGAGTTTAGAACGGTGACGCGAAATCCAGACATATAGGTCGGTTTCCGTCCGACCAGGAAAACCGTCAAGCAGACCACGTTCACGAATAATCTGCACGATCGGCAGATAGACATCGTCGTACCAAGCAGTAGCAGCAGTTATGAGCGACATATCGTGTCCCTCCACTGACACCTGTTCGTGCCGCTTGGCTTCGATGTCAGCAACTAGTGCGCGATATTGACCAGGATTGGTTACTTGGAGGTCGGCTTCTGGCCGTGTTACGTCGAGATCGGTTAGTTCAAGGAAGTCAGCATACTCGGCCTGACGGATTAAGTCATCTGGCGAGGTGTTGGGCGTGATCGGAACACGGGTCTCGACCTGAGTGACATAGGCCTGAATATGCGATAGGCCGAGCGCGTGAGCAACCGATACACGATGATTGCCGTCGAGTACAAAATACACTGCACCAAGCTGATAGACCTCAATTGGCGGTGTACCTGATTGATCCTGCATCGCACGCATTACATTGGACCAACGTGCTCGGTCGCCTTGAACGCGGGGTAGAAACGTACGTGTGAAATCTGTGTAACGACCTACACTGCCAACAATCGCATCCACCGGAATATCCAGTAGTTTGCGCATGCCGCTAACACGCGCTTTAAGCTTTTGCCGGACCTCGTCATAAGACAGCAGATCATTCGTCCGACCAGTCAAACGGGTGATGATATCTTGCACTTGCGCGCGTTGCCATACACGGCGAAAATGCTCGAGCGCGATGGTCGCATTGTACTCACTATCCTGCATAGCCAATCCTCACGCTTGACAGCGCCACTAGCATGTCCAAATCATTCTTACGGCTATCCGGAGCATTAGGCCATAGCTAGTCTCTCTCACCATAAATCCATCATATATCGGCGGCGCCGACTCATATTGATCTCCTAGACCCTTGCATCTTTCTCAATATTATATATAATATACGAAATATAAAACTACGTGTGCTCAACTTCCAACACGACATCTGCTCGTAAGGTAGTAACAACCGTAGGATAACGTAACGACGACTCGATTCGCGAGTGACGGTGGAACGTTTCGTAGAACTTCTGCCTGCGGCACACATTCACCCCGTGATTAATCATCTACACAACGTCTACGTGAGCACATTCCGTGCTCACCATGCCAAGGGAGGCATATATGGGCGAGCAAAGAATCGGTCTAATCATGAACGGCGTCACAGGTCGGATGGGCACGAATCAACACCTTATTCGCTCAATCGTCGCCATTCGCCAACAAGGCGGCGTGCTGCTACCCAACGGCGATCGGCTCATGCCTGATCCCATTTTGGTTGGACGAAGCGAGCACAAGCTGGCAGCATTGGCGCGCGCAAACGGCATTGAACGATGGAGTACCGACCTTGACCGTTGTTTGGCGAACCCGGATGACGTGATCTATTTCGACGCTCAAACAACGCCACGGAGAGCCGACAGTGTGCGTACTGCAATCGCTGCGGGTAAGCATATTTATTGCGAGAAGCCGATTGCAACAGATCTGGAAACCTCGCTGGATCTTGCTCGATGCGCTCGAGCAGCCGGTGTGAAAAACGGCGTCGTGCAGGATAAGCTGTGGCTGCCGGGGTTACTCAAGCTCAAGCGTCTCGTTGACAGCGGCTTCTTTGGTCGCATCTTGTCGGTGCGCGGTGAGTTTGGCTACTGGGTCTTTGAGGGCGATTGGCAGCGCGGACAGCGGCCGTCATGGAACTATCGGCAGGAAGAAGGCGGCGGAATCATTATCGATATGTTCTGCCACTGGCAGTACGTCCTTGACCATATCTTCGGACGTGTACGCTCGGTCTCGTGCCTGGGCGCGACGCACATTCCAGAACGTTTCGATGAGCAGGGTAAGGCATACAAGGCAACGGCCGACGACGCCGCGTATGGTACGTTTGAGCTAGAAGGCGGCATTATCGCGCAGATTAATTCGTCATGGGCGGTGCGTGTTTACCGTGACGAGCTGTTTAGCTTGCAGGTGGACGGGACAGAAGGTAGTGCGATTGCGGGTTTGCGTGAATGCAGAACGCAACATCGTGCGAGTACACCCAGAGCAGTCTGGAACCCCGACATTCCCAATCCGCTCGATTTCTGGAATGACTGGCAGGACGTGCCCGACAATCAGGTGTTTGACAATGCCTTCAAGGTGCAATGGGAAATGTTCTTGCGCCATGTCGCCTGTGACGAGCCGTTTCACCACGATCTGGTGGAAGGCGCGAAAGGCGTACAGCTTGCCGAACTGGGACTGCGTTCATGGCAGGAGCGCTGCTGGGTTGATGTGCC
>JASKZZ010000360.1 GCA_030147335.1 Herpetosiphonaceae bacterium
ATGATGTCGCGCATCGGCAGCCCGTTAATCGCTACAACAATATCTCCAACGCGCATATCCAGCGCTTGCGCTGTGCTGCGAGGTTCAACATTGACGACAACACCACCGGAACCGATGATATTTTGTAGATTTGGCTGGTATTCCATGAATTGACTATCAACAATCAGCTATCAGCCGCCAGCGTACAAGCAATGATTTAATTGCTCTAGCTGACGGCTGAGTGCTTGTATATCAAAAAAAGGTACGGACAGGCCGTACATCGGCCTTTATTATACCAAAATAACATAATCTTTGGATCTGCTGTTTTCCCCGTACTATTTTTGCCGCCTTGAAACTGACAACAATAGAATTGAACGATCTTGCTTCGTTGTGGGTGATGATAGTGTGCCTGCCACCGAAGGTAAACATAAGGTCTGGTATAATTAAATCTACTACGCTCTGTACAGGTTGAATCACAGCGGTCAATCTTGCCATAGCGAACGATAGAATGCTTCCTGAGCCTTTCTAAGGAGGAGTATTTGAACGAAATACAACAGGTCGCCGAGCGTGTGGCCGATAACGTTGAGCAAGTGATTATCGGGAAGCGTCGCGCTGTAGACCTGCTGCTGGTCTCGTTGTTATGCCGTGGGCATGTTTTGCTCGAAGACGTGCCGGGCGTTGGCAAGACCGTACTGGCAAAATCAATCGCCCGTTCCATCGGAGCTTCCTTCAAGCGTATCCAGTTCACGCCCGACTTGTTGCCATCCGACGTGACGGGCGTCTCGATATTTAATCAGCAGACAAATCAATTTGAGTTCCGTCCAGGGCCAGTGATTGCGCAGATCGTGCTTGCCGACGAGATCAATCGTGCCACGCCTAAAACTCAGTCGTCACTGCTGGAGTCGATGGAAGAACGGCAAATTACGGTTGATGGCGTTACGTATCCGCTGCCTAATCCGTTCATTGTGCTCGCTACGCAGAACCCGATTGAGTACGAGGGCACCTTCCCGCTGCCGGAAGCCCAACTGGATCGCTTTCTGCTCCGCATTCATCTCGGCTATCCTGAAAAAAAGCAGGAGTTGCAGATTCTTGACAGCCAGCGCAAGCAGCATCCACTGGAAACGCTGACGCAAGTGATCACCATCGAAAATTTGATGGCGATGCAGGAACAGGTCAAGGATGTGTACGTTGATGACGCGATCAAAGATTATATTGTGTCGATTGTGATTGCAACGCGTCACCACGACGATATTTATCTTGGCGCAAGTCCACGTGGCTCACTCGCTTTGTTCCGCACGGTACAGGCAGCAGCTGCCATTCAGGGCCGTGACTACGCCACACCCGACGACGTAAAATTGCTTGCCGAGCCTGTGCTGGGCCATCGCCTCATCATTAATCCTGCGGCGCGTATCCGCAATGTGCAAGCAACACAGGTTATTAGCGATGTATTAAGTTCGGTGCCGGTGCCGGGTGGACGACCAAATCGCCGCGTTGATCGTGAAGTAGTGGGAGCGAGGTAGGCATCAGGCATGAAGCGTTGGGCATGAGGAGCTAATCGTACTTCTCACGACTTACGCCTCACACCCCAAGCCTTAGAAATGAAAGCATTAGGCGTCTTGGTACTGGCAGTGGTGTGCTTTGTTGTGGCCCAGGGCACGAGCATTCCACTGTTTTTCTATCTGTTCTACTTGCTCCTTGCGCTGTTACTTTTGGCGTACGTATGGTCATGGGCCAATTTGCAAGGTGTTACGGTCACACGCGATGTTGGCACACGCCGAGCACAGGTGGGCGAAGAAGCTCGCGAACGGCTGATTATTGATAACGAGTGGCCGCTGCCTAAGTTATGGGTCGAAGTGCAGGACCATTCGGATATGCCGCTGCACCAGTCCGGCTTTGTTGCTTACCTACCGGGTAATGAACGACGGCGCTGGACCGTTCGTACTCCTTGCACAATGCGCGGCAAGTGGACGCTCGGCCCGGTGACATTGTTGAGCGGCGATCCGTTCGGTATCTTCCGACTTGAACGGCCGATCAACACAACCGCCGATATCATCGTTTATCCCGCTACCGTAGACCTGCCCGACTTCAAGCTGCCGAGCGCCGAGCTACCAGGTGGCGCAGATCTACGGACGCGTTCCTTTCATGTTACGCCGAATGTATCAACGATTCGTGAGTACGTACCGGGTGATAGCTTCAATCGTATTCACTGGCGTTCAACCGCGCGTACCGGCAAAATGATGGTTAAGGAGTTTGAGCTTGATCCAACAGCGGACGTGTGGATCGTACTCGACATGCATGAGCGCTCGCAAGCAATTTCTGACCAGCAGCGCACCTTGTTCCGTGACCGCAGACTTGGCCGCGAGATCCAAATTCCGGAGTCGACTGAGGAATATGTTGTTTCTGCGGCAGCGTCGATTGGCCGACATTTGCTGAACGGTAGCCGCAACGTGGGGATGCTGGCGTGGGCACAGCATCGCGAGGTTATTCCCCCAGAACGTGAGGCACGACAGCTTTACAAAATGCTGGAGTCGCTGGCAGTGGTGCGCGCACATGGCACGCATCCGCTATCCGAGGTATTGATCGCTGAGTCGTCGCAGTTCAGCCGATCTTCGACAATGGTTATCATCACGTCGTCAGTTGATCCGACGTGGGTTTCGAGTTTGCAACAGCTGGCCTACCGTGGTATTCGCGCCGTCGTCGTCTTCATCGACCAAGAAACATTTGGCGGACTGCCGGGCAACAATACACTACGCAAGCTTAGCGAAATTAACGTGCCGGTCTACCGCGTTCAGCAGGGTCAGGCGCTCAATCATGCGCTCCAACACCCTATAAACATTGGCTCTGGATCGCGCTAAAGCAACAGGGTCGTTCCTACAAGTGAAATAGAGTTGGAGCGTATTGCACAGCTGCGCAAGTCGATAATGTCGACCTTGCCCTTGCAATGTCACCATACGCTCCAATACCACCTCGCCTACCTCAATGATTCAACCACAAACACCTATTCTCAAATGGCATCAGTCGTTACTGGGGAACGTCCGTCCAACTGTCTTACTGGCCGCCCTGACCAACGCTAGCTTCAGGATCGGCTGGACTAGCAGGACTTTCCGACGTGTGCTTCTGGTCATCAGCGTCCCGCTGACCGGTGCCGTAGCCGCCCATGTTATTTGTTTCAAAACTACCGGAACGGCCAGTTGTTGGATTGTTTTGCATCGAGCCATTGCGATACTGGCCATTCTCGTACTCAACGCCGTAACCTTCTTGACCATCATAGGTGTTGGTCTCGCGCTGGCCTTGATTGATTGACTCTGATGCCGGATCGATTGGTTTATTCGACATAGCTCGTTCCTTCCTTGGTTTTGTTTGCATTCGTGTAAGCCAGCCGGAGCAAGAGGTATTCCGCCAGCATATCTGGGTTTATGCATCACTTGCACAAGCTTCAATTCGTGGTAAGATTGCCCACAACTAATCGCTACTATGAGGGGCCCGGACGAAGGAAAGGGCCTAACTAGGGGAAGTCGGTGCGAATCCGGCGCAGTCCACGCTACTGTAAACAGCAGGCATAAGCATGAGGAGCAATTTGTAACTCCTCAAACCGCAAGCCTTCTGTGAGCCAGAATGCCTACCCTCATGAATTGGCGACTACACCTGCGCTGGCACGGGTGATGGTCCGCGAACACGTCTGCGTGTATCGTAACCTCTCCACCGTGGAGGGGTTTTTGTTTTGCCGGAGAAGGGAGTTAAGTCCGTGGTATCTCGATATGGATTGATGCGCTGGTTGGCATTCGTGTGTGCTTTGGCAGCGCTGTTAGTGCCCGTTCACGCGGCTAATGCGCAAAGCGGGGATGCTGCAATTGACAAAGCAGTAGCTTACATTCGCAGTCAGCAGCAAACCGATGGTTCGTTCGCGGGCTTTGGCGCGGCTTCAACTGCTGATGCCGTTTTTGCCCTTGCAGCGGCCAACGTCAACGTGACTGAGGTTCAGAACGGCGGGAAGTCGCCCATTGACTTTATCCGTTCGCAGGCCAAAGGCTCAGGCAAGGACGCCGGCGTGGCAGCCAAGTTTGTGATTGCGATGCTCCTTGCCGGTCAGTCGCCCGTTCTACCAGACGGCACGAATCTGGTGCAAGAAGTGCAAAGTGGTTATAAAGCTGATACCGCGCGGTACGGCAATGATGTCACATCGCACGCTTACGCCATTGTTGCACTCGTAGCCGCGGGTGAGCCAGCCGGTACCAAGAGCGAGGTTGTGGATGCGTTGAAGACATTACAGCTTCCCGACGGCGGCTGGAGCTTCGACGGTACGCCTGCAACCGGCAGCGACACCAATACCACATCGGTGGCGATCCAGGCGCTCGTCGCGGCGGGCGACAAGGGCGAGTCACTAGCTAAGGCCGTCGCGTACCTGCGCGCACAGCAAAACGCAGACGGGGGTTTTCCCTACTCGCAAACATCGCAGTTCGGCAATGCAAGCGATGCGAACTCGACTGCGCTGAGCCTTCAGGCGCTGATTGCTACCGGCGAGGATTTGGCGAACTATACGAAGGAGGGCAAGACACCACGCGACCGGTTGCTCGCCTTCCAGAATCCGAGCGGCGCGTTCCGCTATCAAGACGCCCAGCCCGAAGATAACGCTTTTGCGACGTATCAAGCAGTACCTGCGCTAGCCGGCAAAACACTGCCACTCGAAGGCATTGCTATCGCCTTGCCTGCACCGTCAGCTCCAACAACCGATGCACCCGCTGTTGGAGCACCGGCTTCACCAGCGCCAGCCGCGTCTATTCCTGCGACCCCTGCCGGAGGAACACCTGCACAATTACCAAATACAGGTGCTGAGGACACGGCGCCGGTTTATGCCGTTGCGCTTCTAGCAATGATGCTGGTCATGGCTGGTCTCGTATTGAAGCGCCGACGCGTGTAACGAATGATGAAACGTCTGCTGCTGCTGTTGCCAATGCTTGTTCTACTCGCGCCTGCTCCAATAATGAGTCAGGCGTCGAGTAGGGCGGGTGTCGTCGTGAAATTTGGAGACGGCAGCGTGCAGACAAGATGTGTTGACTTTAACGCTGAAAGCATCAGTGGGCTTGAACTGCTCCAACGCAGTGGCGTTGATGTGATTGCACAAACGTCGGGTAGTAACGCGGCGGTGTGTAAGATCGGACCAGATGGCTGTAACTTCCCAGCGGAGTCTTGTTTGGCGTGCAAATTTGGCGCTGGAGGACAAGGGGAATATTGGGCCTACTGGCAGCTAACTGGAGACGCGTGGCGCTATTCCCAACTGGGCGCGGGTTCCCGAAAAGTGAAAAATGGTGAAGTCGATGGTTGGGCATATGGACCGGGCAATGTTCAAACAGGCGCACAGCCGCCCGTCATCACGTTTGAGCAAATTTGTCCGGCCCTGCCACCAACGGCAGTGCCGCCAACCCGTGTCCCGCCAACGCCAGTGCCGCCAACGGTAGTACCAGCAACAGCCACGCCAAAACCTCGCCCTACATCAACGCCCGTTCCGCAGCCGACGATCAAGCCCACAACTGTTGTTGAGCCAACGCTTCAACCAACACAAGCAGTTGTTGCGAGAGTGCCGACTGCAACGCCTGAGCCGCCAACCGCAGTACCAACGCTACTTCCAGCAACCTCAACAGCACTGCCAACTGCGACATCCATGCCAACCAATACTCCTGTACCTATAGCAACGGCAACCACTACGCCGCCCAAGCCCACAATGGTTGTTGAGCCAACGCCAACAGCTATTATCGCAGGAGCAGCAGCGGAACAAGCGCAAGGCACAGGGTTTCTCAACTATGTTGTCTTTGGGGCGATGGCGGCAGCAATTCTTGGAGCGCTTGGTATTGCCTTGCGGAGACGGGTGCTATGATTGCGGTTACGCGGCATACCGATGTATGGCTGGTGCGTCATACGCAGACGGACTGGAACCAAACACGACGCTACCAAAGCCACACAGATCGGTTGCTAACGCCATTTGGCCACGCACGAGCGTTGGCTGTTGCTCAACACCTCCGCAGAATACGTTTTGGAGCGATCATTTCATCAGGTTTGAGTCGTACCGATGCGGTAGCGAACGCAGTTATCGACAAGCAGCCGCGTCAACTCGCTATCCAGCGTGATGAGCGCTGGCGCGAAGCTAATCATGGATGCTGGGAAGGCCTAACCTATCCTGAAGTTGCTGCACAATACAGCGGACAGGCTAATGCACGCTTCGCTGATCCATGGCACAACCGGGCGCATGGCGGTGAAAGTACCGGCGACTTGTGGAGACGAGTTGAAGCTGCATGGGATGATGCGTTACGTGCCAATAATGGTGGTCGCATCTTGATCGTTACGCACGCCACGCCAATTCAGCTGCTGTTGTGTGCCTTGCTGCGAGTACCATTTGAGCAATATTGGCAGTTTCGTATTGATCTCGGCGGCATCACCAACATCGACCTGTATCCATCAAGTGCCATAATGCGCGTTATCAACGAGGTGCCGCCATTACACAGACCATGACGTTACTAAGCGACACA